>JBCBOO010000443.1:0-2935 GCA_039821235.1 Planctomycetota bacterium | reverse complement strand
CGTTTCGAATGCCCGCCTTGCGGTGCCAGCCACACAAACACTTGCCGCGACGAATCACACCATCGCCATCGACTAACAACTCGCAAGCAATCTTGTCCACCACACCATTTAGGATCACACCGCCGCGCGGTCCCGACAACGCTTCCTTGACCTCGACTTTTCCGGTTCGAAGTAATACTTCGGCGGCCTGCAGTTCGGGATGTGCCGGTCCCACTTCGCGGTCGGAAAGTGCCAACGGCAACATGCTTCTCCAGCGATACCGCATCGCATCAAGATCAAAAATCACCTGTCCTCGCAGGGCCAACTCATTGAGCGCCGCAGAGGCTGTTTCCGATTCAACATGCGACTGCCGCGAAATTTCTTCCAGCGACGCGATTCGTCGATGGCTGAGCGATTCGGCAATCGACGCGACAACATTGGGCTCTACCGTGGATCGCGGCATCAAGAGATCGACCGACGTTCCGGCGGACCAATCGTTGGTCGTCCAGCCGCTCAATCCCAACGTCAATCTCATTCCACCCATTTTGACGACCCAGAAACTCGGAAGCCCTGTTCCGAGCAAATACACATCGACCGAATTGGCGAGTGGCAGGAGTCGTGAAAGAGTCAGCAGTCTTCGTCGTCCCCAAATGCGAATCGGCTCCGACGGCGCTTCGTCCCAAACCGCGCCACTGGCATCAATGACCTGTTCCCAAGGTTCCAAAGTAATCCGAGCTTCATCACTCGAAGATTCAAAACGAATCGCACGTGGGCTGGTCTTCGCACGATGACGCTTCAAATAGGCCAGCAGCGAGTAAAGCGTGGATGGCTTGAGTGTCAGCTTGCGTTTCGGCATTGCCATCGCCGCTTGCAGGCGGACGAATCCACTGAGCCAACCACTTGGGAGCTCAATCTTCTCTTCCACATGTTGCCCTTCTCCCGTCGTGGAGACCTGGAAAGCGGATGGATCGATTTGGAAACGCGTTTCACGATAGGTGCGAAGTGATTGAAACGAATCGTAAAGGTCCCAGGAATAGTCGACGTTGGTGGTTCCAAGCTGCGTTTGTCCGCTTTCACCGAAACCGTTCCCGCGATCAACGGTCAAGCAACCGTAGCTGGATTGGTCGGTCGAGAAACATTCAAAGAACACGACGTCATCGGCAACGGTGATGATCGGATCGTAGGGCATCAACTTGCGCCACAGTTGCTGATTTTCTTTGCGGAGCCGATGATTCAGTTGACGTCGTGCTTCCCAGTATCGCTTCAACGAACGCTTGTGACGTTGCTTGAGTTCTGCGGAAGGGCGTTCGACTTCGCCGCGCACGATTTGTTGTCGCTTTTGATCCATCGCGTCGCGGCGGATATCTCGTTCGCGATCGCGTTGTTGTCGCTGCCACTGCCGGTAATTCGACTTGTCACGTGGCTCGAAACGGAGATCATTGATGACAATATCGTGCAGAGCACTGATCGCCTCGCGAAACTCGAGTGGTGCTTTCAAGCTTGCGTCAAACGCGACTTGCTCACGAGCAAGATTCGGCGCCATCTGTAACAGTCGCGTTCCGCCAGACAAATCGAGCATGGAGCTGCGACGGGCGTATTTCATGCTGACCTGCATTCAAATCTCCTTTCCTCTCAATGAGGTCACGCGTCTGAGGAAAGTTCGAAGTCCGTCCAGTCCCACTCGGGAAGCTCAGCTTGAATCGGTTCACTCAACTCCGGATGACGTTCCAGTAACTCGGCGAGGGCCGACAACCCGAGATGGTGTTCGGGGACTCGAACCGAGCGTGCCGTCGCAGCGAGTACCGGCAAAACCACCTCGGCGGCCTGACGATCCTGATCCACTCGCCGAATGAGTTGCTGAACGGCCTTTGGTTTACTGCGAGAACCACGGTCGACACAAAGCAGAACGGCGCTGCAAAGCCGCATGTCCCCGGCAAACATCTCGCCGTCAAGATGTTGCTGCAAGTGATCAAGCAGAGCAAAACGAACTTCATCGTAAGGCGTTTCGACGAGTTTTGCCCAAAGTCTCGGGTCGTTGCCAACAGACTGCTTGCTCGCAGGCACGCTAGAAAGCCACTGGCAAGCTGCTCTTCGAATCGGCTGCGATCGAGCATCGAAGAAGTCCACCACTTGTCGAAGTGACTCGCGATTTTCGGACGTGAGTTGCTCGATGGCCCATTTAGCAATGCTCTCCGATGCACTTTCACAACGACACTCCGTCAGACGTCCCAGTTGTTCGCTACTGAGTTCGTCTTGTTCGTGACGTTCCCGCAGCCAACTCCAGCCAAGCTGTGCGGTGGCGGCGGGGGTCGTCGTTGTGACGTCGACCAATTGATCCGAGGTCAACCTATCGGGTGAACAATGCTCTTCCATCGCCTCAGCAACCAACGCAATGGCAGAGAAGTGTGCCAGATCGAGCAGCCTCAACCACGTTTCCACATCGAGGGAGGGAAGACCGGGATGGCTGCGGAACAGCTCCGCGGCGAACGTTCCCAGCGTTGCATTGGCACTGCCAAGCATCTCCAGAAGCGTTTCGATCGGCAGCGACGAAAGCCAGTCAGAGTGGAACCGGCGAAGCATTTCGAGTGACCAAAGCCGAACGAACTGGCTGTTGGCGTCCAGCAACAACCGCCACAGCGTTTTTGCAGCATCATCCCCTAGCCATACTTCGGCGCGATACGGAGCGGGCTGAAGCTCGGCGAGCGCCTGCCCGGGTCTCACATTCGTGTGGACATTGGTAAACGCGATCACGGGAGAACCAAAGTAACACGCGTGCATCAGCGACCAGTTATCCAAGATCGCTTCGCCCGAGTCGAAATGGGAATCATCGTAGATTGCCAGGGCTTGCGCGATTGCGTTTCGGTAACGTTCGGCGTCCCGGTGCGCGAGCGTTCGAAAGTATCGCCACACGCCGCGACGCAGGAAGCCACGGGTTTTTTGGCTGAAGAGTCGATTG
>JBCBOO010000442.1:1400-2938 GCA_039821235.1 Planctomycetota bacterium | reverse complement strand
TGACTTTGCGGCAGTGCTATGAAAGCTACCTGCTTCCAAGCCTCGAGGGGCGAAGGGCAAACAAAACCACGTCGGCCTACCGAACGGCACTCGCTCATTGGGAACGATTCGTGCATCAATGCACCCGGGGTTCGGCTGAGCGCGGGAGTACTGTCAGTACTCCCGCGCTTCAGTCGGTGCACCTATCCCAGCCAGTCGACCTAGTTTCACAAATCACCGACGCGGTGCTCAATCGTTGGGGCGTGTGGTTAATGTCGGAATCGGGCCCAAAGTTGTCCGTCGACACATCCAAGAAGCAATGGCGATGCGTGCGTGCGATCCTTCGTAAAGTCGGCCCGCGTGAGAGTCGCAACCCTCGAGCACTGGGTTACCTGGACCGAGTGCCGGCGATGGACCCGCTGGATGAACTAGCGATCGATGATGAACGTGACGGCCCGCAAGACGTTACCGACGAACAGCTCGATCGGATCTACGAAGCTTGCGACGTTGCGACTTGGCCGGGCGAAGCGAGTCCGCTGCAGTGGCGGACGTACCTGGTGTTGCTGTCAGTGATGGGACCTCGAGTCAACGACGGGGCACGTCTGACTCCGCGAGAGTTCTCGTTCGACACGCAATCACCGGTCGCCCGGTCGAGTCGCACCTACGAGCACGGCTGGTTGACGTATCGGCCGACGAAAACCAAGCGTTCGAAGCCGATGCGTTTGATCGTGCCGATGCCTCCGGTCGTTTGTGCCCACGTCAAAGCACTCGCGGGCATCCGAAGCGGCCGTTTGTTTGGCTGGAGTGATGCGAACGGGCATCGGTTCGCTGCCGAGTGGGCTCGCATCGTCGAGACGGCCGGCCTCGATCACATCGAACGTCGCCACATGCGAGCGACGGCGAACCTCAGGTGGGACCGTGCCGGCGGCGATCGCCAGCTCGGCCGATGGGTGCTCGGACATGCGTCGCGCGATGTCAACGACGAGCACTACATGCGTGCCGAGCCGGATTTGATCGAAGCGGCTCCGCGTGTCGAGGTTCCGAAGTCTTTCACGGCGTCACCTGGTGATGCCCCGACGCAACTCTTTTTGTTTGGGTGATTCGATGGCTGACCAAGATTTAGTGATCCCATCCGTGATGGACCTTGAGCTCGACTGGATACTCAGTCGATCGATCGTATGGTGTGCCGGCGTTGCCGAAGTACTTCGTCGCGACGGGCATGACATAGCCCGAAACGCTGAGAGCGAGCAATCATCGGTGATCCACTGGTTGCTACTGCTTCGAGCAAATCATGGCGATGACTGGCAGAATCAGATGAAGTTCGAGCGCGATCGCATTGCGAAAGAGCACGGATTGATCTGATGGCCGACGAAAACACGCACACAATCCGATTGATCAAATCGCTTGCCGGCACATCGTGCGACGGCTGCGACGGCACCAAGCCAGCGCGGCGATCGTTCTGTCGCCGTTGCTTCTACTCACTGCCGAAGGCTCTGCAGCGTCGGCTCTATCAACGCATCGGCCAGGGTTACGAGTCGGCCTATGCCGAGGCCCTCGAT
>JBCBOO010000442.1:0-1390 GCA_039821235.1 Planctomycetota bacterium | reverse complement strand
AGGAAAGCGCACCGCACGCGCGATTACTACGTCCTCGAGGACGAAGCAGGCGCGCGCTACTGGGTGTTCCGCGATGGCCTTTATCGCAATGCCCAAAGTGACGGCGCGCCGACGTGGTTTCTGCACGGCTTGTTTGGGTGATGTGATGGCAGTCGAATTACATGAATCGGAGTCAGACGCTCGGGAATCACGCCAGGCGAATCAGCCACTCATCGCAAAGAAGAGGTGGTGGTACGAGAAGCCAGAGTATTTTGCCGCGAGTATTGATCAGTTCAACGATTCAGTGCGGGATTCAGCGGCGGCTGGTGAGCCGGTGTCTTACCTGATCGTCGAAGTGATTCAGCAAGAACTCGGCCAGGAATTGATCTGATGGCCGACGAGAACACCCACACAATCCGATTGATCAAATCGCTTGCCGGCACATCGTGCGACGGCTGCAACGGCGCCAAGCCAGCACGCCGATCGTTCTGTCGTCGCTGCTACTACTCATTGCCGAAGGCTCTGCAGCGTCGGCTCTATCAACGCATCGGCCAGGGTTACGAGTCGGCCTATGCCGAGGCCCTCGATCTGCTCGGGCGGAAGGCAGCACGCCAAGGGGCAGACGATGGTCGCAAGTAACGACGCTCTGGATCTCGACGGATGCCAGTGCGTTCGCTGTCAGAAGCTGCACTATGCGGCGGCCGAGTTTGCCGAGCTGGTCGTCGATTTTTCTGAACGCCACGGACTGAGCGACGACGAAGCGTGCATGCTTTCGATGACGCTCACGCTTGGCATGATCGACAAGCGACCAACCGTCGACCTTGCACCCGTTGCGGTGCAGCTCGAGCAAGCAATCGTCGCGCAGTTTCTTTCCGTTCACAGCGAGTAGGGCAATCCAAGGATGAGAAACGGAAGTCAACAACTGCAAATGGACTGGGATTTTCTCGAGCGGCAGGGATGGATTCGCAACGCCAACATTCGCGACGGCAAGGCACACGACGGCAAGACCGTTCTGGCCGGCCGGATCTGCCACCTGCTCGAGCTGATCAATGAGCACCTCGGGAAAAACAGTGAATGCTGGCCGAATCAGGACACGCTTGCAAAGCTCATGAAGTGCAGCAAACGGACCGTTGTGCGTGCCACGCAAGCCGCTCAAGATCTGAATCTGATCACTGTCCAGAACAAGCCCTACGGCGGCAAGGGACAGAAGAAGGGCAATCACTACCGGATCATTTGGTCCGAACTGCTGCTACTCGACGAAGATCGTGCGCGAGCATTCCGGGACAGCATCGCCGGCCGACGAGGTGAACCGTCGGCGGCTGAATGCCATAGCCCCGAACGAAGTGACCTGGGGACCGAACGAAGTGACCTGGGGACCGAACGAAGTGACCTGGGGACCGAACGAAGTGAC
>JBCBOO010000441.1:0-3000 GCA_039821235.1 Planctomycetota bacterium | reverse complement strand
AACATCGTCGCCAGCGACGACGTCAAGGGCACCGTGACCGTGCGGCTCGAGGACGTGCCGTGGGACCAGGCGCTCGCCGCCATCCTGCAGGCCAAGCAAGTCCTCGTAGACTTGAATGCTATCGAGGTCGCTACCGAGGAAACCGACCCAGGCGAAGAACCAGAGACGGACAGCAAGCAGGATATTGAACCAGTCGCCGCGCCCGATGGGTGCGAACTGCGTGACGCTTGGTTGGACAAGATCCAAGTTCGGCTTGGCAAGCAAGCGGTGAAACTGTCCGCCAAGGGTGCCGATGGCTTTATCGAATGGGTCGACCGCATGTCGTCCGAGAATGCTCCGTCGTCCATTCAGGGCGATGTGGACGCGTTGTATTCCAGAATCAAAGATCAGTTGACGGCGGTCGTCAACGATCCCCTTCCCGAAGGCAGCACGCTGGAGGGAACCGTTTCGTCACTGGTCGAAAATTGGGACCGGGAGAGTAGTACCGATGTTGATGACACCGAGTGAATTGCTTTGTCAGCCGTTGATGATGCAGGAATCGGCCGTCTTGAGTCTGATTGACGAGACGGTTCGTGCGATGCTGAAACCAGGGCAATCGTCCCCGCAAGGAATGGCGATGCCCGCGGCGGCTCCGTTGCTGGAAGTTGCAATCTATGACGAGCAGGGTCAGCGGTTGATGCCGCAAGTGGAGGTCGACCAGGAAACGGGCGAGCAGCGAGTCTCCGAGGTGGAGACCGAGGGCCGCGAGCCCAAGAGTCTGATTGCCGTCGTTCCATTGTCGGGCGTCATGACTCGGCATGGTTACCGAGGCTGGTGGAGTTCCCGTCCGGGCACCGTCGACATCGGCCGCGCGTTGATGAAATTGAACCGAGATCCCGCGATTCATACGATCATTCTGCAGGTGAGTTCACCAGGCGGAAGCGTGACAGGGACGCCCGAGCTGTCGCAGTGCATCTACGAGATTCGTGAGGAAGGCGAAACGGAAATCCTGTCCGTTGTCGATGACCTGATGGCTTCGGCGGCGACGTACGCGGCAACGGCGGCAAAGCGTGTCTACTCGATTCCCTCGGCGTACTCGGGCAGCGTCGGAACGTTGATCAGCTACACCAGCTATGATCGGATGTTGAAAGAGAATGGAATCGACGTCGAATATCTTCGCACTCCCGAAAAGAAGAACCGGTTCACGGGTGTCGAGCCGATGACGGAGGACATGCGTGACACGTTACGTGATCGGATTGAGTCTTCGCAGGCGTGGTTCATTCGCGACATGGCCCGCAACCGCAATGTGAGCGAGGCTCATGTGAACAAGCAGTTCGGCCAAGGCGAGGTCATGCGAGCCGACGAAGCGGTCGACGCCCGGCTGATCGACGAAATCGCCTCACTGGACGATGTCGTGCTGATGCAAGCGGAAGCAGTCCAGAAGGGCAAGCAATCCAGCCGCCGACGAAAAATGCAACAACGAATGGATGACGCAGTTGCGGAACAAAAGGAGCTTGAAACGACTGTTGGAACAGAAGGGTGATGTGCAGATACAGGACGTTACCAAAAGACTAAGTCTTCGTTCACGTCCTAGTCAGGAGGTTCCCTCTTGATTATACTCCGCGCACCACAAGTACTCGGGAGGTCGGCGAATCAATTGATTTGTCGGCCTCTTGGCTTGCGCTGTTGTCCCAACCAGAACACTTTGCTATGATTTGCTCGCCCGGAAAGAAGTTCAGTTGGCCAAGAGTATTTGTGGTAAAATCTCTGACCCTTCTGGTCATGCCTCTCTGGGCAGGTTGCTAGGACGCAAGTGGATTATTTGGGGCAACGTGGAGCATTAGCCACGATTCAGACGGATCGCCAGGCATCCAGGAAATCTTGAACTGACGCTTTGCATCTCTGCAACTCTTACTGATCCTTTCGCGGTTTTCTGCGTGGATCAATTGTTGTAGTTCGTCATTGGTCTTTAGAACCGAATCAACCTGCGCGAGCTCGTACCCGAGTACGAAACAGTCTTTGCGTCGAAGTTGATCTAGTTCTCCATTGTCAATGTCGAACGACTTTACTAGGCCAAATTCGGCCATTTCGTTTCCTATTTGTCTGGAGAAAAACAGATGAAGTCGCCTATTGGCACAACCGCACGGACCGGTTCCAAATGTCCTGAAAGTGGTGTTTGGAAAGTCCAAGGCACCCCGACTACGACAGCCCCCATTGCGGAAGGCAACACCATGCCTCCCTACAGTGGGAAAGCTGTCACATGGGTATTGATTCAGTACGCCTAGTTAGCTGCTAACGACTGAATTGATTGCGGGATTGGGCGTTCGTGAATTTTCACGAGCGCCCGTCCCTTCCCATGCATCTGATAACGTGTGATTGTGATCCCACGCAATAGCGATTGCAATAACGTAACCGGTCTGCCCCCCCAGAAAAGATTTCGTCCACCTGAACATGCGCTAGGGATATTTGACAAGTTGTTCCAGATCGTTAGAATTTTCGAACTGAATCGACACTTGCGATTTCCTCCCAGCCAAACTGAGTTGCGGCGTGGCGGGGATCGAGGATAGCGAGCACCAAACTGAGAAGCGGTGCGTGGCTGCCAACGGTTGAAAGATTACTTTCGCCGTCGGACGCGACGCACCGTTTTTTTGTGCCTGCTCACTCTGGCGGCATCACCAGAGCGAGAGGCAAAATGGCTGTATCAGTCGCCGGATTAACGGCAAAGCAGGCACTGGAAAAGCGTGCCGACATCATCACCAACGTCCAGAAACTGAAGGATGATCGTGGAGACGATTGGACTGCGGACGATGATAAGCAGTTTGATGCGATGATGACCGACGCCGAGAAGTTGGCCGATCACGCCAAACGTTCTCGACGGCTGGAGATCGCTCAGCAAATCAAGATGGATTCCGAGCGACAGGATGACGGCACCCATCATCACAATCCCAACACGATCGACCCGAATGAAAAAGGTGGCAAAGATCAGCCCGAAATGGTGCTGGTTCGTGTCAAAAACGGTCG
>JBCBOO010000440.1:0-3009 GCA_039821235.1 Planctomycetota bacterium | reverse complement strand
TCCCGGCGAGACGGTTCGGTTGACGATCGCGGCCAAAGATGAAAGTGGCGAACCGGTTCGTGGTGCCGTGTTGGGAGTGTCGGTGGTCGATGACGCCGCACTCAGTCTCGCCCGCAGCGAAACCCCCACCCTGGTGACGCACTTCCTATTGACCAGTGAAGTTCAGTCTCCGGAAGATCTTGAACATGCGAATTTCTATCTGTCCGATGACGCCGAGGCCGAGCAGAGCATTGATCTGCTGCTTGGAACACAGGGTTGGCGGCGATTCGTAAGCGGTTCGCCGGATCAGTTTTCCGAATCGTTTCGCGATTCTCTCACGCGGCTCTTGAAACTTGACGGGAACCGGTCCGGGATACGGGATCGTCTCGTCGACAATGAGGCGACATTGATGACGCAGCTGAGAGACTATCGGCGACAGGCTTCCAAAGCTTGGCGCGAGTTCTGGGCCGACCTTCGGACGTTGCTGATGGTCGTTGTGGGTATTTGGTTGGTCGCACTGTTGTTCCGCTCCAAACAGCGTTCCGTCGCGGCAGCAAGCTTGATGGTGTTGATCACTGCAACACTTTTCAGCGCCGGATGTGGCAGCCAAGAAGCCACTTCGCAATACCTGGATACTACGACTTCCAGCGCGGAAACACCCGAGCAAGCTTTCGCCGAAGGTGAGATGCTTTCCGAGGAGGCAATGATGGACGGAGGCGCCATGGGTATGCCGGGGCCGCCGGGAGATGCGAGCGAAACGGCTGCGAACCAACAAGGTTCGGTCAACCGGTTCGCCCAAGCCGTTCTCAATGCTTTTCGAGGTGACGAAAAACGCAACGCGGCCCTCGAGATGATTTCGCAACGCCTGAGCAAAGACGACTTGAAAAAGTGGCAGGAGGCCCAAGGCATGCGTGCCGAAGTATTGGCCCAGGAGCTTCTGCAGGGGCTGCGCTTTCCCATCCGGCAATACGCGCACCTGCACCAGTCATCAAAGACGCCCGGTACACGCGTCGACTTCGCCGAAACGCTGTACTGGAATCCGATCATGGTCACGGATTCCTCCGGAACCGTCGCCATCGAATTCGAGCTGTCTGATTCCATCACCCAGTTTCAGATCAAGGTGGACGGTCACACCGACAACGGCCGAATCGGTCAAGGAACGAGCTCGGTCAAGACCGTGATTCCAGTCCAAGTGGATGCCAAGTTGCCACTTGAAGTCAGCCAGGGCGATCGAATTGACCTTTCCGTCGGTGTCGTGAATTCGACCGAACGCAGTCAGGCCTTCGAGCTCGCACTTGCTACCGAAACGCCGCTGACGTCCGACAAGGCGACTCAGCCCGTGTCATTGAACTCCGGTGACCGAGACTCCGTCGTCTTCCCGATCCAGGTCGGTAACGTTGCAAAGTCTCGTCAGGCCAACGTGCAGGTCTCGGCGTCGACGAAAGCCTCCGGTGTGGTGGATCAGGTCATTCGGCAAATCAAGGTGGTGCCGACCGGATACCCGTTCGCAGTCTCGCGTTCAGGTCGGCTGACGGACCAAACGGACTTGCGAGTTGCGGTCCCAAATGAACTCGTCGATGGCTCGGTCTC
The DNA here is from genome assembly GCA_039821235.1 of Planctomycetota bacterium. Taxonomy (GTDB): domain Bacteria; phylum Planctomycetota; class Planctomycetia; order Pirellulales; family Pirellulaceae; genus Stieleria. Next base: position 1,440 of record JBCBOO010000440.1, on the reverse strand, counting down.
GGCGACACTGGAAATCCTTCCGACGTTGGACTCGCAGATCACCGCGGGGCTTGAAAGCATGCTTCGCGAGCCACACGGATGTTTTGAACAGACGTCGTCGTCAAACTATCCGAACGTGATGATCTATCAGTTGCTGTCTGCAAACGGATCACTCGACAAGCGGACTCAATTGCGGACGGAGTCGCTGTTGCGTCGGGGCTATCGAAAGCTCGTTGAATATGAATGTGCGACACTCGGATTTGATTGGTTTGGCAATGACCCGGGACACGAGGCCCTGAGCGCATTCGGCTTGATGCAGTTCAGCGAAATGGCATCGATCATCGATGTCGATGACGCCATGATGAAACGGACTCGCCAGTGGCTCATGGATCGACGGGACGGCCAAGGAGGATTCCAGCGTAATCCACGTCACCTTCACCGCTGGGCGATTGCTCAGGATTACGTCAATGCCTATGTCTTGTGGGCAATTTCCCAGGCGGACCAAACACTCGGCAACAGCACTGAAACGGCAGAGGACTTTGCCGCAGAACTCGATCGGATGCAGGCCGTCGCTGACGATTCCTCGGACGCTTACCTTCTCTCGCTTTCCGCCCTCGCGCTTCGTAACACGGGACGGCAAACCGCTTCCGAGGCGTTGCTGACGCGGCTTGCTTCGGCACAAAACGATGATGGCAGCGTGAACGGTCAAACCACCATCACTCAGAGCGGCGGGTTGTCACGAACCGTTGAAACGACTTCGCTTGCGGTCTTGGCTTGGTCGGAAAACCCGTCTTACAAGTCGAATGTTGAGAAGGCGATGCAGTGGCTGCAGGGGAGTCGCCGGGGAGGCGGATTTGGTTCCACCCAGGCCACCGTGCTCGCCCTCAAGGCCATGACGGTCGCCGCCAGAACGCCTATTCAAAAAGATTGGGAATTACAGCTCTTGGTCGACGGCACGCTTGTCGACTCATTTGAAGTGAACGGGCAAGCCAAGCAGGAGTCGCTTCGTTGGACGCTCTCCGCCCGAGTGGTGCAAGCACTTGTGAACGGCAATCGTTGTGAGTTGCGATCTTCGGGCGGTGAGCCGATCACGTTTGACTTTCAGCTCAGTGGGATGACCTTGCAGCCCGAAAGTGACGCCGCCTGCCCCATCGCGTTATCAGTGGAATTGCCCGACGAGATTCGCCGCGGCGGAGTTCGCTTGGGAGATTCAGTGGACGTCGGGGTCACGTTGACCAACAAGAGTGATCAAGGCCAACCGATGACCATGGCGATCGTGGGGTTGCCGGGTGGGCTCGAGCCGGTCATCGATTCCCTCGAGCAACTGCGGGACGACGAGACAATCGATTACTACGAACTGCGTGGCCGCGAAGTCATCTTGTACTGGAGGAAGGTCGAACCGGACGCCGAGCAGCAGTTGTCCATCCGTTGCATCGCCGAAGTCGGTGGGGAATTCACGGG
>JBCBOO010000043.1:0-30240 GCA_039821235.1 Planctomycetota bacterium | reverse complement strand
CGCCGCCAAGCGAGGCACCGCCATCCTCATGGCTGCCATCGGGACGGCTGTGTTTTGGTTGCTGATGGCGGGACCTTTTGTTGCGTTGTACTCGGAATACCTGCACGCAAGTTACCAATCGATTTTTGGGAGTGAGGGGTCGGCGGAACTCCCTCCGATTGAACAGTTTCCGAAGCCCGAATTCGCGATGGTGATGACCTCCCTGTTGCTCTCATTGCTTCCGACGGCCGTCTTGGCGATGATCTTTCTTTCGATCGCCCAATCGAACGCGCGGACCGAACGTACCCTGGCGACCATTCGCGACGGACACGATGAAGCCATTCGAGAATTACAACGCGATCGGGTGCTGCGGCTTCAGTGGGAAGATCCGTTGCTGACCGATGCCGAGTTCCTGGTCCGAGCGGGACGCTCTGGAGAAACATCGTGATATCAATTCGATCGTTGATGGTGCTGGCCGAGACGGAAGAACCCGCCGAGGCGGGCTGGATGGAGATCGTGCTCAGCGGTGGCATCATCGGTGCGATCATCCTGCTCGCACTCTTTTCGCTCAGCGTTCTCGCCGCCTACTTAGTCTTTGACCAAGTGATGACACTGCGTCGCGGGGAAGTCCTCCCGGAGGGGCTTAGCGAAACGGTTCGGCAGTCCATCTTGACGAATCGTCTTGCGGAGGCCGATGCAGCTTGCCGGCGTGAACCGAGCGTCTTGAGCGTGGTGCTTTTGTCGGGATTGGCGGAGGCCGAATACGGTTGGGCGGAAGTCGAAAAGGCCGTCGAAGACGCGCTGGCGGAACAGTCCGCTCGCATGATGCGACGAATCGAATATCTGTCCGTGATCGGAAATATCGCGCCGATGGTCGGGCTGCTGGGTACGGTTACGGGGATGATTTTTGCGTTCCAACAAGTCGCGTCTACCCGAGGCGCGGCCGGCGCGGGTGATTTGGCAGAAGGCATTTATCAGGCCCTCGTGACCACCGTTGGTGGGCTCGTTGTCGCCATTCCAGCGTTGGCAGCATACGCGGTCAGCCGGAACCGAGTGGACACGCTGATCGCGGATGTCGCGTTTCAAACACAACACGCCCTGCTTCCCATCAAACGCCGGCCGGCAAAAACGGTTGCACCGCCCAAAAGGGCTCCCTAAAACGATCTGGATGAGAGCGTTTGCTCTCGCCGCCGAACTAGAATTTGCTCCCAGAAACGTCGTCGCCCCGAAACTTTCCCCCCACTCGATGGTTCGATCGGTATGAACACAGCACGCTTTTTCATGATCGGACTCGTCTACACCCTCCTCAGCCTCAATGCGATGGCGTTCGCGCAGCCTCCAGGGATGAGGGGCCGGGGAGACGATTCAGGCCGGGGTGACCGAGGAAGAGGTGACCGCGGAGGAGATCGTGGCGGTGACCGCGGAGGAAGACCCAGTTTTGGAGGGGGACGACCCAGTTTCGGTGGCGGCGGTCCAGGTGGGGGGTTTGACCCAAGCGGATTCTTGAGTCGGCTGGATCGAAACGGCAATGGTTTTATCGACCCCGACGAACAGCAGGGACCCGCACAGTTTCTCATCCAGCGACTTCAGTCCGCCGATCCCAGTATCAAAGCAGGCGAGCCCATCTCCATCAAACGCGTGACGTCTGCCTTTGAAAAGATGCGTGGCGGTGGAGGAGGTGATTCGGATCGCGATCGTGATCGAGGCGGTTCCTCGTCCGATGACTCCTTGGAACCTGAATCGCTCGTCCCAGGTTTCGGGTTGGATGTCGAACCTCCCATGGTGATGGGTTTCGGGGCCACTGCCGAAATGTTGTCGGTTGTTGTGACGGACGACGATCGCCGTGAGGCGGAACGGACGCTTGGCCGCTACGACCGAAACCGCGACGGTGTGTTGACCAAAGACGAATTGAGCAGTCGATTCGCGGGCAACCCGATGGACTTCGATCGCAACAAAGATGGGCGGCTGACTCAGAGCGAGCTTGCCGTGCGGTATGCCCGGCGACGTGAATCACGCAGCGATGATGATGGCGACCGAGACCGCGACCGGCGGTCTCGCGATCGTGACCGCGAAGTCGAAATGCCGGATGTCTACGGCGGCCGTCGATCTTATCGGATCGAAGGCGAGGCAAAGCTGCCCGAGGGCTTGCCAGGATTCTTTACCGACAAAGACGCCAATGGTGACGGTCAAGTGGAGATGTCGGAGTTCGCATCCGAATGGACGGATTCAGCCGTGGCAGAGTTTTTTCAATCTGATCTCAATCGTGATGGAGTCATCACGCCACAGGAAGCACTTCGCGCCGTCGAAAATGGCGGCAGCGTGCCCAGTTCCACAGGAAGTTCGAGTTCGAGTTCAAGTTCCACAGCCGCACCAGCCTCGAGCAAGATCGGCACCATCACCGAGAAGAATCGCACCTACGCCCAGCGAATCATTAGCCGCAACGACAAGAACGGCGACGGAAAGCTCTCGGCGAAAGAATGGAAGAGCATGCTGATGAGTCCTGCCGCGGCGGACTTCAACCGTGACGGAACGATCACGGTCGAAGAGTATGGCTGGTGGATGCAGCAGCGAAGCAAACGGTAGCGAACGGTCCGCCAATCAACGTTCACCCTGCCCGGTCTCTTTGGGCAAGTTGCGCGACCGCGTAGGCCGGCCCGACTCGAGCGATCGATTCGGAAAGGACGTTCTTCAAGTCAACGGCAGCAAATCGCTCCCGTGTCGCGGAACCGATTAAGTCTTGAGAGTGTCCGAGCATGAGAAGACGCTCCAAGTGAAACCGGTCGCACAGGGATTCGATGGCCGCCTCTATCGTTCGGCTGACTTGGGCATAAATCTGCTCGGCCAACACAACCCCTTGCGCGATTTCAACGCTTCGGTGGTCCAAGCCCAACATTCGGGCCATCCGGTTTGCGGCGTGAAATCGATCCCTCGGCTTTCCATCCGCCGAAGCACGATCTTCCGGAGCTTCCTCGCAATGCCCCAAGAGCATTCGAACGTCATCCATCGTCGCAAAGACCTCGCGCATCACCGGGATCTCGCGGCCCTCGAATTGCAGTTGGCTAGTCAGCGAGCAGATCGGTGTACGGTGTCCACCCAAATAGATCAGTGAACCTTCGCGTAAGCGGTCGAAATCGGTTTGAGCCCGCGTGAGGACGTGGGGCGGATCAATGGGGATCAAGTCGGTGGTCGTCGACCCAATATCGACCACCAATGCTCGGCCGAGTTTGGGCATACCCGGGATTCCTTCGCTTGCAAGTTCTCGCGCGAGCCACGCGGCGGTCGCATGCCAATTTGCTGCGGCAACGAGATCCGGGTGTTCAATCGCCTGCTCGGACGACCGCCACACTGCATCCACCGAATAGAAAGCGACGTTTTCAATGCGTCGTTTCTCTGCCGCGACTTGGGCCGCCCTGACGATTCGCCGAACACCTTCGCCGCGGTCTAAGAAACAGTCTGCCAATTCGCCTGTCATGGTGATGGCCAATGATTCGGTGGCCGGAAACCGGGCGAAGTCGGCAACCAACTGCTCGGCAAGCTCATCGGGGCGCATCCACATGGGAAAATCGACCGAATGGGTTTTACCACGCTCGTCGGCGTACTTCAGATTCGCGCCGCCAATGTCAATACCGAGGTACAAGCAACTTCCCGTCGTAATCGAGGCCAGCGAGTGCTGTGTCAACGCTCAGTAAGCGTTGCTGCTGTTTTAGCCCGCCGGAACGTTTTGTTCGTCGCTTAATGTACTCCAGTTGCTTGCCGTTCGCTTCCTGTCGGAATCCCCAAAACAGCAATGAGGCAGGTCGATTGGCGAGTCTATTCGAGCGATTTTCTCGCGGCCGGTGCTCGGTCCTGAATCGGATTCCGTTCTAACCGATGGGGGCAAGGCTCTCTCGGTGAATTCTCCCAGCGCTTTTCTCTTTTCCAAACAACGACATGCGTAAACGCCGCGGCCGTCGCCCCAAACGCCAGCGTGAACGACGCCATTTGCTGGAATCTCTGGAAGCTCGCCGGCTTCTTGCGGTGGATTCCTTTTCACGGTTTTGGAGCGACGCGATCTCGACGCCGACGGAGGTCGATGTTTTTCAGCTTCAAAACGATCGCCCGCGGCAGGTGCAGTTCACGGTCGATACGCAAGTCGCAGAGGTCTTTGGAGAGGACCTGAACTCGGCTCGCTTTGAATTGCTCGATCCGGCCGGGACAACCGTGTTCACTCGCGAAGGATTCGGAACGGTCTTGTCATCGGCGGTATCGCTCTCGGAGGTCGGCACCTACAGCATCCGCGTGCTCAATGACGGATTCGCGGGCGGAGAAATGGACACCGGTCCGTATGAACTGCACGTCGCGGATCTGGATCCGGATTCCATCGGAAGCCTCGAAATCGGCGATTCCATCGGCGATCGGACGGAAGTGTACAACCAAGTTCTAGGCTACGATTTCTCGGTCGACAGCGGAGATTTTGGCGAGACAATCACCTTCGGACTCAGCGGAGGTTTTGTGGCGCAGTCGATTGAGATCCTTGGGCCGTCCGGCGAATCGATCGCCACGACCAGTGGCAGTGGCGGCCTGCGTCTGCGATTCACGCCCGATGACATCAGCGCCGGCGGTGCGGGCGCAGGGGACTACTCGTTGCGGGTTCGTCAGGGAACCAATTTTCAAGCCGCCGGACCACTGGCGTACCAGATCTATGTGGCTGGCGATTTGGGCGAGACGACGGCGGTTCCGATCGCACGCGGCGACATCGCGTTGGGGAATATCGAACGTTATGGCGAGCGCGATGTGTGGACTTTCAACGGGTTGGCCGGCGAGTCGGTGACGTTGGAACTGTTCGAAGCCATTACCTTTGGCAACGTCTTGGATCTCCAGGTGTTTGACTCGGTGGGCCAGTCGGTTGCCGGTCAGTCGGACCACGATGTGTTGTTGTCGTTCACGCTTCCCGATGATGGCGATTACACAATTGTCGTTGACGGCAGCGGCATCTCCGACCGTGGAACCGGCCCGTACTCGCTGACACTTAGCGAGCCCCTTGCGGCGGCTGAATCCTTGGGTGTCGGACAGACGGCTTGGGTCAATTGGAAGACACGTGGCGCCGTCCGGGAGTTTACGTTGGAGGTGCTGGACGAATGGGTCGGCCGTCCGGTTTCGATCATGACGTACGACCCCGCCGCCAGCGTTTTGTCACCGTTGTTGGAGATCTTTGAGCCCGGTGCAAGTGAATCGCTGCCGGTGACGCTGGAAGCCTCCAACCGCACCGCCATCTTGCGATCGCATGTCGTGACCGAAGCCGGCACGTATCGAATTCGTGTGTCCGCGCCGAGCGCTTCAGAGGGCGACTTGTTGGTTTCGGTCAGCGATGAACCGCTGATTGAAACACAAGTGACGTCGGTGGGAAGTCGCATTGCCGATCGCTTAGATCGCTACGGCAAAACGCTGGCTTACCAGTTCACCGCCGAGAGCGATGAAACGATCACGCTGGAGGGCTTTGTCGTCGGTCAGCTTCGCCTAACAGCCACTGTGCGTGATTCGGCCGGGACGGTTGTCGGAGAAAGTAGCAGTCTTTCGGGCAGTTCACGCATCACGTTCGATCCGGTCGTAGGAGAAACGTATCGGTTGGCGCTGCGGTCGGGTGCCGACTCCTTTGGTCCGCTGGGCTATTTTTCGGTTGCCATTTCGACGCCCAGTCAGCCGGCTGTCTGGCCAAGCGATCCCGGTCAGATTGTTGATCTGCCCGATGAACAAACGCTGTTCGGTGTGATCGAAGACGCTGACCAAGTCGACGCCTACACCTTTGACGCGACACGTGGCGAGACAATTCGTCTGTTTGCCGCCGGCGTCGGTGATCCGGATGGTCGTTACCGTCCGGCCGCTCGATTGTACGGACCAGGCGGCGTTCTCTTTTGGGAGGCCGGCACCGCTGTTAACTCTCCGCACTCATTTGATTCGGGTGACTTAGTTCTGCCCGGCGATGGGACGTACCGGCTGGAATTTGAATCAGGTGTTTTCAGTGGCAGTCCCACCTTTGGACCCTACTTTGTCTCTCTGGATCGAAGCGAGTTCGATGTCGCGTCCAGTGAGAACATCACGTCGGGTGAGCGCCGGATTGGGCAGCTGCGCAGTATCGCCGATACGGCGCTTTACCACTTCGACGCTCCCGAGGGCCAGTTGGTCTCGCTGACGGCGGCATCCAGCATGCCATCCAGGCTTCCTTTGCGTCTGGAGATTTTTGACAGCAGCGGTCACCGATTGTACGTCGACGAAGGTGGCACGAACGTGGGCGGTTTTACACAGGACGCTCGTCTGGGACCGATGAGGCTTCCCGAGGCAGGAGCGTATTTCGCACGTGTGTCGACCTTCAAAGAGATCACGCAATCGCAACTCGCACCGCCGCTGTACCGACTGGATTTTGATCTGATCGATTCGGTCACGCCGATCACAATCGCAGCGGGCGAGACAACATTGGGTGAAGTTGACCGATCAGGAGGCCAGCTGTACGAGTTGGACGCCCAGGCCGGCCAGCGTCTGTCGATCACCGCCGTCAGCCCCCGGTTTTCCGGACAGGCATCGAATTCGCCCGGCATTGATCTTCGAGTCATTGATCCGTCTGGACAAGTCACGATGACGGTCGACGAGGGCCGACACGCGACGCTTCGCAATTACCTGGTCGATCAAACGGGAACCCACTCGATCGAAGTTTTTGGCGAAGGCCACTACGCGCTTTCAATCGATAACGATGATTCCACCAAAGGAAACATCGCTACCGACCAAGCAAGTCATGACCATTTTGTTCGTCCAAGCGAACGTCACGTCTACGACATTGATGTTGCGTCGCCACAATTGGTCGATTTGCAAATTGCATCACTGACCAATACCCAAGTCAGCTATCGAATTGAGATCGTCGACGCGTCGGGAACAACCCTTCATCGTTGGACCTCCGGCGGCTCGAGGCAATTCGAACGAGATACGTTGACGTTGGATGCCGGAGACCGCTTGATCTTGGAACTGGATCATGCCGACGCCCGATTCGATGACTTTTCGCGACCCGCGGATCCGCCGGTCGGATTCGGCGCGTATGAATTGCGACTTCGATCCGCTTCGCCAGTTACCGCTTCTCTCACACCGGATGATTCGATCGCGTTCGATTCGCCCGAGAGTGTGACGATCGATCCGGTGGACTCGAGTGTCTCGCTTGAATTGACCGTCGATGCCGCCGATGTGGGACAGCCGATTTCGATTCTTGCCGGCGAACGAGCATTCTCGACCAATTTCGCGGCCGTCATCGAGTTGTATGATCCGCTGGGACGCCGAGTTGCCTTGGCAGACAGCGGAGTTGCGTCCGCAGCCTTCAACGTTCCATTGATCGATCGATTCGTTCCCCGGATCGCAGGCAACTACATCGTCCGCATTTTGGAAGACGGCGGCGACGCAAACGCACCGGCGACGTTCGATGTCGTCGCAACTCGTCAGTCGACGGCTTCGCCAACGCCCTTGCCGGGTTTCTCAGCGGATATCGACGGCCAGATCGCGATCCCAGGGCAGTTTCAGGAATGGACCTTCGATGCGACTGCCGGCGACCGAGTGAGGCTTGAAAAAGTCTCGGGCAATTTTCGATTCGACATCATTGATCCGGTTGGAAACGTCGTTGGTCGAATGAATGCGACGGCTCAGCCGGGTTGGGGATCGATTCAGACGTTACCGACAACCGGCAGCTATCGCCTTCGCGTTCAAGCCCCAACCGAACCGAATTCATTTTCCAACACCTCTGCTCGCGATAACGTCGGGCCGTTCACGCTGCGGCTGCATCGTCTGGATGAGTCGCTGGGCGGGACGATCGAATTTGGTGAGACAATCAACGCCAGCGTGGGCATCGCCGGTGAACCGCTCACATTTACATTCGACGCTTCGGCACAAGACAATGGACGCCCGATTTCGATCACGGTCGGCCAGCGACCGGTTGCATCGGCCTACGCCGCCGCCATTGAACTGATCGACCCCGCCGGAAACCGGGCCGCTCTTTCGAATGCGGTTACGTTTGCAACCGACGTTGCACAGATCCGCGATTACCGAATCGTTACTCCCGGGCGCTACACCATTCGGATCACCGACGTCGGGGAAAACGCTGCGGCGAGTGATTTTTCGGTTCATCTTTCCGACCAACCGCTTCATCCCGGTGGCACCGAACTGACACCCGATGCCGGCGTCACTCCAGGATCGATCACCGAGCCCGGACAAGTCGATACGTACCAATTCACCGCGGGCGGTGGGCAACAGTTCCGCATGGTTGTCAATTCGCAAACGAGCAGCGTTCGTTTTCGAATCGACATCGTGGATTCTCTCGGGCAAGTACGGCAGTCGGCTTTGTCGGACAACACCGGCAATACGATTGTCGATCGCTTTCACGTTCCGGCTGACGACACCTACAGCGTGCGTGTTCGGGTTGAAAGTGCTTCACTCAGCCGGCTGGATGACCTGGGTGACTACACCATCGAGCTGTTGGATATCGGAAACTACGCGCAGTTGGTCGCAAGCGGTGTCACTGCAACGCCCGAGTTGTCGACAATCGATCCGGCCACGATTGACGTCGGATGGACGGTGACCAACGCTGGCAACGACGTCGGACCGACCGATCGTTGGACGGATGCGGTGGTGATCAGTCGCGACGATGTTCAGGGCAACTTCGATGATCGTGTGGTCGCCCGGTTCACACGTCGAGGAACGCTTGATCCTGGTCAAAGTTACACCCGCAACGAATCCATTAGTCTTCCGCCTGCAACCGAAGGGATCTTTCGGGTCTTTGTCGTCACCGACTTCGATGCTGTCGTTTACGAAGACGACCAGGAACAAGACAATGCGTCCGTCAGTGCGACGCCGATCCGCGTCGCGACGGCTCCCTTTAGTGATCTTGCCGTCTCAGGCGTCACTGCACCGAGTGAAGGCCAGAGTGGGCAGTCATTGACGGTCAGCTGGAATGTAACCAACGATGCGACACGAGCCGTTGCGACGACGAACTTTGATTCGTGGAACGATCGCGTCTTTTTGATTCGCGATCCAGCCGATCCGCTTGCGGGAAACAACTTTGTCGCCAACCTTGATCTCGTCACCCATATCGGAGCCTTGGCGGTGGGAGCGAGTTACACAGAACCGGCGGAAACAATCGTCACGTTGCCGCTGGAACTGGAAGGTACGTTTTATGTCGCCGTGCAGACCAACCCGGGCGGAACGCGGCCGTACGAGTTTGTTTACACAGACAACAACGTTGCGGTATCGGGACCCATTACGGTGACGCAGTCGCCGCTACCGGATCTGATCGTTACCGATCCGAATGATGCCTCGATGGCGATCGTCGCGCCACCCGACGCAGGTGATGGGAGCTCCATCGATATCAGTTGGACGGTCGCGAATAACAGTGATGTCCCAGCCGAAGGCCCCTGGTACGATTCGCTGACGCTGACGGAAATCGGCGGTGATCGGCGGTTCTCGCTGGGTAGTTTTACATTTGCCAACGATCTTGGCCCGCAAGGCACGTACACGCGGACCGAACGGGTCACGCTGCCCGCTGGAATCATTGGCACGTTTCAAATCGTCGTCGACGTCGACCGAGGCGATTGGCTGATCGAGCGTGACGACGCGAATTCGTTTGCCGATCTTGAGACGATCGAAATCGCCCCACCGCCGCGTCCGAATCTGCAAGTCCGCAGCATCGAAGCACCCGACAACGTGCAGGCCGGTGATAGCTATGCGATGCGGTTTGACGTGATCAATCAAAGCAGTGTCGCGACCGGTGATGGACGCTGGACCGACCGTGTTTTTCTGTCCCAAGACGCTTCCGTTTCGTTTGACGATATTCTCCTGGGCGGTTCACTGAATCAGCGCTCGCTTGAATCGTTTGGTGAGTACCGTTCCGACCCAATCGACTTTACGATTCCCGTTGATTTGCGGGGGACGTGGTATTTGATCGCCGTTGCGGATGCCGTCGATCAGGTCAGTGAATTCCCAAACGAAAACGACAACGCGTTTGCACAAGCGATCGAGATCACACCCATTCCGCCGGCGGATCTGGTCACTAGTGATGTGATCGCGCCCGACCAAGCCTTCGCTGGCAGCGAGATCGAAGTTCGTTTCCTTGTCACCAACCACGGCGTCGGAACGACCAGCACCGATCAATGGCTGGATACGGTTTGGCTGGCGAATGATCGAAGACGTCCAAGTCCAGCAATCGGCGAAGCAAACGATTTCTTGATCGGATCGGCACAGCAGGTCGGCCTGGTCGAAGTCGGCGAAAGCTATGAACGCATCATGCGCGTTCGGATTCCGGAATACATCACCAGCGGTGAATACTTCATTACACCGTTTGCTGATTCTGCTGATTTGGTGATCGAAGACACGCGCGACACGCACATTAACGATGACGATCCGAATGAGATCGACAACAATAATTACAAGGCGCGTCCGATCACGATCGTCGGAGTGCCCGCCAGTGACACTGCCGTCACCGATGTTACCGCGCCGGTAAGTGCGACGGGCGGTGAGACCGTTTCACTGTCTTGGAGGGTTGAAAACGTCGGCAATCAACCGACACCGCAGTCGGCTTGGACCGACCAAGTTTGGCTGGCAAACGGCCCCGACCCGACGGCATCCGGATTTGTGCGCCGACCCGTCGGAAGCCGTTTCCATTCCGGCGAATTGTTGCCCGGTGAAAGTTACGACGCAGTGCTTTCGATCGAGCTTCCTCCGGATGCGGAAGGCAGTCATTTCTTTGTCGAAACGCGGCGGCAAAGTGATGATCAGGTCATTGAAAACAATACGCTGGACTTTGCAAGCGACGTTCAGCCACGTGACCCCGCCGACGTGACCATCACCGATGTCACCTTTGTCGGCGTTCCGTTTTCGGGTGAGCCGTTGGAGGTGCAGTGGAGCGTTGAAAACATCGGTGCTCAAGCGTTTCGACGTCCCGATGCGCTCAGTGATTTGGTCTTCCTCTCGAGGGACCCAAGCTTGATCGTCAATCGCGCGACGTTGTTGGGTTCGGTCGGATACGCCAATGACGAACAAGACGCGGGTGAAGTGGTCGCGCGTTCGGAAGTCTTTGATCTTCCCGCAGGGGCCGAAGGAGACTATTTCGTCCACATCGTCACCGCAGCGCAGCAGAGTTTCGGCGGGCTCGTTTACCCTTTGTACGAATCCGAGACGACAAACAATGCTTTCACCGTACCTGTCTCGATCACCTATGCCGAACCCGACTTGGTGATCCTTGGTGATCAAACGCCCGGTGGCGACCTGCCGGCCGGATCGAATCAAACGCTAATGATGACGGTCTCCAATTCGGGGACGCGTGCGACGCGCGAGATGCAGTGGTTCGATAGTGTCTTCTTGAGTGCCGACGCGAACTTGGATGACGGTGACACGATGCTGGCGACTTTCGCCCGGGGCGCTTCGCTGGAGATCGATGCGGCCTACGACGCGAGTTTTGATGTGACCCTCCCTCGTGAATTGTCGGGGGAGTATTTCCTGATCTATCACGTCGACGCGGTTCGGGGAAACCGTGGAATCAATCAAATCGTGCCCGAGTTTGATGACGAGGCAAACAATCAGCTTGCGGTGCCGATCACGATCGCGGCGATCGATCCGCCGGACTTGCAAGTCATTGACCCGTCGTCACCCGCCGATTCGATCATCGTTCCAGATCGCAGCCGCGTCGATCAACCGTTGACGGTCAGCTACTCGGTTTCGAATCTCGGGTTAGGCGATGTTCCCGATTCGCAGCGATTTTGGAACGAGTTTGTTTACCTGTCGCGGGATCCTGTCTTGGATCCCCGAGTCGATCATTACGTCGGCAATTTTCGTAATACTGAAGCGGTTCTTGCCGGGCAAACGGAAACGCGGTCGTTTGATGTCACGCCGCCGCGAGGGTTGGTCGGTGCGTATTACGTCATCGTCGTCGCGGATCCTGTTAGCAACAGTGCGGTTTGGGAAGGAGACGCCGAGCGGAACAATGTTCGCGCCGCGGAGGTTCCGACGATCATCGAAACACCGCCGCCGGCGGATCTGCGAATCGAGTCGGATTCCATTTCGTTCTCTTCTTCATCATCAGAATCAGGGACGGAAGTAACCGTCCAGTTCACCGTTACCAATGATGGCAACGAATGGATCGGACGTTGGGCCGACGCGGTTTATCTGTCACGCGACGGTTTGTGGGATTTGGAGGACAGTCGTCTCGGGTTCGTGAATCAAAACACACTGATTCCGGGCGTCTCGCCGGCGACACACGATCCACTCGAAAGCGGCGAGTCTTACACGGCGTCATTGACCGCGACGATTCCGCCGGTTGCAGCCGGCGACTATCGTTTGATTGTTCGTGCGGACATCTTTGACGAGATCCACGAAGACGCTTCGGAAAACAATAACCAAGCGGTTTCGGTCGACTCGCTGAACATCAGCGTTCAATCAATTTCTCTGGGCATTCCGGAGACCGTCACCGTTGGACGTTCCGAACGTCAGCTTTTTGGGGTCGATGTTCCGTCGGGCCAAACCTTGAAAGTCTCGCTTCGTGGTGATGATGGAAATGCGATCGACCAGTTGGTTCTGCGGCATGCGGACGTGCCTTCGCCGACGCGGTTCGATGCGATCGGACAAACAGACCGCATCACGGGCAGCACCGAAGCGTTGCTCGGTGGCACCGAAGCCGGCACCTACTACATCTTGGTCAACAACCTTTTCCAGTCGACGTCTGGTCGCGAAGTCGAATTGGTTGCGGAATTGGTTCCATTGGCGATCACGGACGTCACGGACGATGTGGGAGGCGATGGTCGATGGGTCACGTTGACGATCGAAGGCACTCAAGTCAACGAGAACGCGATCGTCAAACTCGTCCGTCCGGGCTACGTCGAAGCCGAACCGCAGCGCTACCAAGTTCGCAATCGATCGCGGGTCCGCGCGGTCTTTGATTTGACCGGCATGCCCCATGGTTTGTACGACGTCGTCGTCATCAATCCGGATGGTTCAACGGCGTCACTGCCGTATCGCTACACAATCGATCGTGCGATTCAGTCGGATGTCAGCATCGGTCTGGGCGGACCACGTGTGTTAAACCCGGGCGAAACCGGACGATACGGAGTCAGTGTTCAGAACATCACGAACGTTAACACACCGTATGTCCATCTGGAGTTTGGGCTTCCCGAACTCGGCGAAAACCGGTCGCTGTTCGATTTTGACTACGTCCAATTCGCCAGCAACTTTCGTGGCGGACCGGTGGATGCCTCGGGATCACCCACTGATGCAGTGGCGTTCGCGTCGCTCGGCAGCGAAGTCAATGTCGACGGACGGGTGCGGTCGCCCGGTTTTGTTTATGATCTCGCGCCCCAAGACTTCAGCGGTTTCAACTTCACGGCGGCAACGTATCCGGGTTTGTTGCCGCTGATCGATCCGGCGGCAAGTTTCGCGGAGCTTCGTGACACAATCTACGCTCGCTATCCGCAATTCATCGGCATGTTGGATGGCGGACCGGATGGGTTGGATCAGATCCTGCCGGGGCTGACGGAGACTTGGCGAGCGATTCATCAGCGGCAACAAGCCTACGAGTTTCCGGACTGCTCGGTCGTCGCGTTCCCATTTCATGTTTACGCATCCGCGACAGCGCTGACACACGACGAATATCTGGCGATTCAAACGGCCGAAGCGGAATCAATCCGGCTGGCGATCTTGCAAGACGATTCGGCGGACCCGGTGCTTCGTTCGTTCGCGTCGGAGGCGGACGCGTGGCGGGAATTGCATTTGCAGTCGCTCCGCGAATCCGGATTGCTTCGCGAGGAAGCCGACGCTCCACCGCCGGTCCAGAACACGGTCACCGCGAGTTTGTTGGCGGTGCTTGCGACGGGAATCGTCGGCGGTCCCGCGGGTGAAGTTGCCGAGCGTGACTTGCCTTCGTTCTTTGATCAACTGCGTCGTTGGTATGGACACACCGACGGATTGCTTGGCGAGAACGCGTTGCCGGATCTTTCAATCTTTGATCTCGGGCTCTCTGCTTCAACACATACGGTCGGATTCAACGTCTATGTTCCCTTTGGTGAGTGCACACTGCTTCCTGAGTTTAATGGGAACCGGCAAGCGATCGACTACGAAGCTTACTTGCGAGGGGAAGCGACGCCCGGCCGCGTTCGCATCGATGGCCCCTTGGTTTCGGCGCAGCAGGGTGGCGATGCTTTTTTACCGGCCGAGACTCTGCTGCCGTTTACCGTTCAGTTTGAGAACCAAAACGGCGATGAGAATTCATCAAACGAGGTCCGCGTGACGGTACCGCTGGGTCAAAGCCTGGACGCGCGTTCGTTTGAGCTGGGTGACATGCAAGTCGGCGAACTAACCGTGTCGGTGCCATCGGGCGTCGGTCAATTGCAACAGGACTTTGACTTTTCGACCGATCGTGGATTCATCTTTCGCGTCAGCGCGGGAGTCGACATCGATGCCGGCGTCGCAACTTGGCTGATGCAAGCGATTGACCCGGCGACAGGTTTGCTTTCCAACAATCCCGATCATATCTTGCTGCCGCCGGGTTCGTTGAGCGGTGAAGGGAGCGGACTGGTCAGTTTCCGCGTCGCCATCGATTCGGGTGCGGTGTCGGGAGATGAAGTCCAGCCGCGCGCCGTGGTTGCCATTGATGGGATGGCTCCGATCGAAGGCGTAGGCGAATCTTATCGAGTGGATGCAGAGGCTCCCACGACGACGCTATCGCTGGAGACGATCCAGGCAGATTCTGGTGAAAGCCCGGTTCTGCGTCTGTCCTGGGATTCGATCGATGCCGCCGGTGGAAGCGGAGTCTCGGATGTGAACGTTTACGTCGCCGAAAATGGTGGCGACTTTCATCTGTATCAGCGACAAGTTAGCGACACGGCGTTTACCTTTGTGGGTACCGAAGGCACCGTCTATGAATTCTTGGTGCTCGCCGGCGATGCCGCTGGGAACCGCGAAGCCGGTCGATTTGATTTGGACTCGACTCACTACGCCGCGTTCCCCGCGCGACCTTTGGATACCGATCCCGGGCGAAGTGTTGATGCGGATCCGAACGGTGGAACATTTGGCTCGACACCGGATCTTGGTGAAACCACGCCGATCACCCCGCCCGAAGTTCCTCCGACGCCATCGGCCAATCCGCTTTTCGATCAAGTCCGACAAGCGATTCCAAGTTTTGTCGCGCGACCGGCCCGCGAGTCGGACGTTTCGGGCTTTGATAAAGTGTTCAACCCGTTTCGAGGTGAAGCGGTTGCGACCGGGATCGAGACCAGTGGTTCAGGAATCGGCACTCTGGCTGTCTTGGAACGAGACGACGGTTCGATCTGGTTCAGCGGTGGGTTGAATCGATCGACGTTGTTTTCAGTGGATGAGTTTAGAACCGTTCGCCAGCTGGTTCGGCTGAGCGATCCGATCTATGACTTGGCCGAGACGTCGGATGGTCGACTTTGGGCGGCCACGGGTGGCGGCGCGCTGTTGGAACTGGATCCGGCAACGGGTATCGAACTGGCTCGCTTTGGACGACAAGTCACCCAGTCAATCGAAGTCGGTATCGATGGACGGACGCTGTTTGTCACGACCAGCCGCGGAATTGATGCGTTCCATCCTGAAACCGGTGCTTGGGATCATTGGAGTGACACGCGCGCCGGATCGCTTGCGATCGATCCGCAATCGGGTGACCTTTGGGCGGCAAGTTGGCCGAATCGCGGGCGCGTGTTTCGTTTGCCGACCGGCGGTACCGATCGCCGCACGGCCCCCAGTGTTCCGCCGGCCACGCTCCTGAAACTCGGACGGTCGCTGGACTCACTTGCCTTCGGCCGCGCCGGAACACGACTGGAAGGTCTTTTGTTTGCCAGCACCAATGAAGGTGAGTTGCTGTTGATCGATCCTGGTTCTCGCGACTCGGTTGTCTTGGCAGAAGGCATTTTGCGCGGTGATTCGTTGACGACGACGGTCGGCGGCGAAGTCTTGATCAGTCAATCGGATCGTTTGGATCGGCTGCGGCTGGATCTACCGCCGATAGTCATCGCCACCACACCGCCGCCTGATGGAATTGTGGTCGCGCCGATCGTTCAGCTTTCGGTCACGTTCAGCGAACCCATGCTGGATCTCGGCAATCTGGATCCCGCCAGCGTGACCAATCCGTTGCAATACCGACTCTCCGGTGAACAGACTGGAGTGCAACAAGTCGACTCCATCAGCTATGACGCGGAAACAAGGCGGGTGACGATCTCCGTTGCCTCGTTGGAACCCGATGACTACACGCTGACGGTTCAGCCCTCGGTGCAATCCGAAGCGGGGCGATTCCTTTCGGCCGCCCATCACGTTCGGTTTTCGGCCGTCAGCGATTTGAGTTCCGTTCTTGCAATCAACCTGGACCGGCCGCGGCGCAATCGTGCGACGGGATTGTTGCACTACGATGTCACCGTGACCAACACCGGATCGCGTAACGTCGTCGTTCCATTGGCTGTCTATCTGGATCCGAGTTCGAACTCGGTCCCACGACCGTTGGGCGCGACGGACAATACCAGCGGCGGGTATGTGTTAGACCTGGGGGCTGCGGTCGATGATGGGATTCTGTCGCCCGGAGAGTCGACAAGCACGCGGACGATCACCATTGAGGAGTTTGATCAGCGTCGTTTGCGGTTTGGTCACCAAGCCGTGGCAACACCATTGCGTGGTGATGCACCGCTATTGATTTCACGTCCGCCGGCTGAAGCGGAAATCGGTGTCCCGCTGGACCATACGGTCATCGGAGTTGACCCCGATGGCACCCAAGTCGGCTATTGGTTGATCAGTGGTCCGGAAAACATGACGATCGACTCGGTGAGCGGTCAGATTGACTGGACACCTTCCGCGGAAAATCGTGCGTTGACTCCGGTTCATATTCGGTTGCAAGACTCCGACGGCAGTTTGACGGAGCATCGCTTTACGATCCAGGTCGACGGAGGAAACCATCTTCCGCAGATTCGTGAGCTGCCGCCGGTGGTAGAGGGACGTGAGTTGGAAACGCTCCGTCTGAGCGTCTTTGCGAGCGATGCCGACAATGATCGATTGACTTACTTCGGTGAAAACCTGCCGCCCGGGGCGAGCCTTGACGCTCGAACCGGCGAACTGCTTTGGACACCGGGTTCCGAGGACGCGGGCGTGTATCCATCGATCACAATCTACGTGACCGATGGACTGGAAACGGTGTCGACCCGCACCGAACTGATTATCAGCCCACGGAACCAGGCACCGACGGCACTGGGCAATCTGTCGTTGTCGGAGCCACGGGAGTTCGAAACGCAGACCACTCGCGAAGGCGACGCGTTTGTGTTCACGGTCAACGGTTTCGATCCGGACGGCGATCCGCTTTCTTACAGTGCGGACTTCATGCCGGCCGGTATGGTGATTGATCCGTCCAGCGGGACGATCCGTTGGACTCCCGGTTTTTATCAAGCCGGCGACTATCGGGTGGAAGTTGCCATCGACGACGGTCAAGGTTCGACCGAAGTTGTCTTGCCGATCAACGTCTTGCCCGTCAACGCACCGCCGCAGTTCCAAGCGGATCAGCGTTGGGAAATCAGTGAGGGGCAAACGCTGGTCTTGCCCGTCGCTGCTGAAGATCCTGACTTCTTTGCGTTACCGGATGTTATTGTTGAAGACGGAAACGATGACGCGAACTTGCAGCCTCCCCGTCCTTCGCTGACTTACCAAGTCACCGGATTACCCGACGGAGCCGTCTTCGACGAAACAACACAGCTGATTTCATGGGCAACGGATTTCGACGACGCGGGTGTCTACGACGTGACGGTCACGGCGACGGACGACGGCGACGGAAGCGGTCCTCCGCTGTCAGCTTCGACGACGATTCAAATCATCGTCAACAATTCCAACGGAGCTCCCGTCATCGCGCCGGTTGAGCCGATTACGGTCGCGGTGGGGGAAACCATTCGTGTTCCGGTCCAAGCGGATGATGTCAACGGCGAAGTGCCGACCTTGCAGTTGATCAACGAAAGCGAAGGCTTTCCGCTGCCGGACTTCGTCAGCTTTGTCGATCGTGGCGACGGCAGCGGTGAAATCGTTGTCAGTCCACCGCTGCACACTCGTGGCAACTATCCGTTGGTCTTGGTTGCGACCGATGGTGGAGACGGTGGTTTGCCATCCGATGTGCTGGAAGACCGCTTTACATTTAATCTGCAGGTCACGTCACCGAACGAGCCACCGATCTTGGGCCAGTTGGTCGATCGTGTCGCCGTGGTTGATCAACCGTTGGTTGTGGATGTTCGCGCATCCGATCCGGATAACGAAACGTTGACTTGGGAAGTCAGCGGCGCACCCGCGGGGGCGACACTCGAGGACGTTGGCTCGGAAAGACTGCGCCGATTCCGCTGGACGCCGACGGCGAGTGATCTGGGAACTTATGAGTTGGTGGTTTCAGCGACGGACACCGGGAATGGTGGCATAGAAACTCCGGTAACGGACCGCCAGACCTTTACAGTCACTGTTCGTGCCGACAATCAAGCCCCGGATTTATCAGGCCCCGACACGGTCGAGCTCGACGAACGCGACTTTGTTCAATTCGCATTGGTCGGCAGCGATCCTGACGGCGACGCGATCGAATATTCGGCTGCAAGTCTGCCACCCGGTTCGGCGCTCGATCCGGCAACCGGCCAATTCAGCTGGACACCCACGTTGGTGCAGGCCGGGATCTACAACCTGACCTTCACGGCCGGCGATGGCAACCTGAGTGCGTCACACACGATGGCGATCACCGTTGCAAATGTGAACCAACCGCCGCGCCTGGTCGACTTGCCGGTACAGTCGTTGCGCGAAGGCTTGGTGACGCAAATTTCAATGGAGGCGACGGATCTGGATGGCGACGCGATCGTCTATCAGTCGCTTGATCCGTTGCCCGAAGGTGTCTTTCTCGACTCACGCACCGGACGGATTCGATGGACGCCGTCTTTCGAAAGCGCCGGACGATACGAGCTGCGGCTTTCGGCAACCGACGCAGGAGGTTTGTCGGATCAGTCAAAACTGGTCTTGGAAGTCACCGATGTGAATCGTCCGCCGGAGCTGAGTGTTTTTGACCGGCAGTTGGTTGTGGGCCAGCCTGCTTCGATCGTGATGGAATCGGTTGACGCGGATGGGCAAGCGGTTGGTTACCAATCCAGCGGCTTGCCGATTGGCGCGAGTCTGGATCCTGGAAACGGCGTGTTGACTTGGACGCCGACGGCGGGGCAGCTGGGTCAGCATGTGATTGACGTCATTGCCAGCGATGGCATCGATCGTGACTCCCGATCCGTGACGCTTCATGTCGTCGCGCAGCCACAGGAACCGACGATTCGACTTGAAACGACGCCCCGTTTTGCTGCGGCTCCCGGAACAACCGTTCTGCTTCGATCGCTTGTCGATTCGATTGCACCGGTTGTCCAGACGGTGATCTCTGTCGACGGCGTGCCGCTGGAGCTTGACGATCGTGGTCGTGGACGATTTGTGCCCGCGGCACCGGGGCGTTATGAAGTGAATGTGATGGTCGTCGACGCCGATGGATTTTCATCGATGATCAACGAAACCATCGATGTTCGTGATCCCGCGGATGTACAGGCTCCGGTAATCATTGTCACGTCATCGCCGCAGGGACCGATCGACGTGACCGTGGCGGTGACCGGATCCATCCAAGACGCTTCGCTGCGCGAGTGGACGGTATGGCTGACATCCGATTCGGCACGGGAGCAGCTTGCCCGCGGCGAGACGCCAATCGATGGCGACGTGATCGCAGCGATTAATCCAACGCGTTTTGCAAATGGCTTTTACACGCTTGAAATCGAAGCCACCGACCTTGGTGGGCGAACGTCCACGGTCAAACGCGACATCGAAATCAACAGCGATCAAAAGACACGGCATTATGAATCGATTGAGGTCGCTCGTGTCGGCGACGTTGACGATGCTTTATCGATTCGGCAGGCCTACGACTCGCTCCGTATCAACGCATCAACCAGCCATTTGTTCCAGCCGCTTTCGGTGGACGCGCAGCGTCGCGGGGATGCGGTCTACGTTTCGTTGCCGAGTGGTCAAAGAGTCCGATATCAATTCGCACCCGAACCGGTTGCGGGCCCGTTTGGAGAAAGCGATTACTTTCGGCCACGTTGGACAACGGGTGCGAATACTGATTGGCAGTTGATGCCGGGACGAAACCCGCTGAACCGCGAACAACTGCTTATTCGAGTCGGATCACGCTATTTTGATGCGATCACTGGCCAGCCGTACTGGCAGCCGGATAATCAACAGATTCCGTCGTTCGCACTCGTCAATTCGACCGGATCGCGCTTGGACTACAACGGTCAAGGGCATCTGACGCGTTGGACGTCGGCAAACGGAAACGAGTGGAACGTGACGCGTTCGGCGATCGTTGGAAGCGCAGGTGTCACACTAACGATCGACCGCGATTCCAACGGTCGGATCATAGGACTGGATGACCGAGAGGGTGGCGTGATCCGCTACCGCTATGATTCCGACGGTCGACTGACGCGGTCGATTCACCTGTCCGACAGTTCAATCCAGACCTATGCGTACGACGATGCTGGACGATTGAGTCTTGCGATTCGCTCGGGCAGTGCAGAACGGCTTGTTTACGAACCCAGCCTCGCGCGGCTGCCGATTCAATCCGAGTTTGGTGGGCTTGGCGAGCTGGACTTGCCCGGTCGGGAGCTGCAGTTCACCGCAGGCCGTTCGCACGTTGCGACCCTCCGGCTAACGGCCGAAGAACTGGCATCGTCAAGCGGCGGAAACGTGATCGTGGCGATTCAGCTGTCGCGTGACGACGTTGCTGTGGATTCGCCGTCCGGCACCGAACTCGTCAGCACGCAAAATGACGGCGGAGCGTATGCCTTATACGCATTCGATTCTCCTGGACTTCACCTGCTGGAGTTCACGCCTGCGGCTGCGTCGGTCGAATCGGTGACCGTTGATCTTTGGATGGCGGGTGATGTGGACGGTGATCGCACGGTCGATGGTCGCGACGCGGAAGCGATCGACCGAGTGATACGCGGTGACGAGACACTGGCGTCGATTCCTCGCGCGGACGTCGATGGGAGCGCGATGGTTGACCAAGCCGATCAGATGCTGCTTGCCAGCCAATTCGCGCTAGCCGCTTCGGGAGGTCCCACGGTCCAGCAAACTAGCACTGCCGCAACGTATGCCGGGGTTCCCCTCACGATCGATCTTCGTCCGCTTGCGGTCAGTTCATCGGCGGAAGACTTGGGCCGAGTTCTCTTCCGCATCGAAGACACCGTCGGCGGAACCGCAACACTGATTGGCGGCGGTCGATCGCTTCAATTTTCACCCCCCGCAGGTTTCACCGGCACCGGACGTGTTGAACTGACGGCGATCGACTCGGGTGGTTCCACGGATCTGTCGGTGAACGTCAATGTCGCTGATGCATCGCTGACGGAGCTGACGTTGTCGATTGATGCGGGTTCCGTTGGGGCTGCCGTCATCCCGCTCGGAACGGCGATCCCGCTGGTGATTCAAGGCACGTTCGATGACGGAAACACGATCAAGATCCCTGCGAGCATCACGTCGATCGAGTCGTTAGATCCGGAAATTGTTTCGGTTGATGATGCGGGTTTCCTGTTCGCGGTTCAGGAAGGAACGGCAACGATAATCGTCCGCCAAGGCGATGTGGTTGGGGCGATGGCGGTCGGCGTGGGCGATGCGAACGCGTTGCTGGATCCGCGCGATTTGCAAGTTGGTGGCGCGATCTTGATGTTGCCTGGTGCCGAACGATCGATTTGGGTGGCCCGTGATCCTCGTCAGCCTTTGTCCTTTGGCGACGGCTTGCGAGTGATCAGCAGTCATCCGGATGTGGTCGCAGTTGGCAGCCAGGGGCAACTGATTTCTCTGCAGCCTGGTAACGCGACGATTTCTGTCATCGATGGCTTGGCGGTGAAGTCCATCGATGTCTCGGTCGTCGCTGCGGTGCAAGACCCATCGCAGGGGGTCGGGAGTTCCGGCGGCATCGTCAGAAACGAAGACGGCGTCGAGCTTGGGATCCCGTCGGGCGTCTTCGCGGGTACGCAGACTGTCAGTGTTCGATCGGTTGACGCGGCGGAGTTGCCGATCTCGGTCCCCGATGGATTTGTGATGGGAGCGGCGATTGAGATTGATTCAGGGCCGGAGGACACGATCAAACCTCTGATGCTGCAAACGCCGGTCGACGATGCGATCCCAGCGGGAGCGACAGTGTGGGTTTTTGAGTGGGCGGTCACGTTGGATGACCAAGGCAACGATGTGCCGTTATGGTCACTGGTCGACAGCGGAGTCGTTGACGCGGGTAATGTCTATCGCGGGGGCATCGGTGGCTGGCAAGGCATTCGGGGAAGCGGAGTTTACTTGCTGGCCTATGGGCTGCCGGATCAAGTCGGGATGGTGACGGCGGAAGTCCAGCACAGTCTTGATCCTGACTTGCGACCGGTCGCATCGGCACTGTTGGTCCGTGAAGATCCACCACCACCTTCCGCGGGCGAAGGCGAAGGCTTATCTGTCGACGGCACCGGCGAGGGTGAAGTCAATCCCGCGTTCCGGCGACAGATCCACTTAAACACGTTGGTCCAGTGGAATAATTTCTACGCATTTAGTCCGGCAACGGCGTTCTTGCTCGCACCGGTAGCCGATCTGATTGGGTTCACGCTGGCGACGATTCCCGTCAAGGTTGACTCAGGCGTCGAGATGTTGAATGCGCCGGCGTATGGACTGACCGCGCGAAGCAATACCGGGGTCGTCTTCACCGACCCGAGCCGGCCGACTGCGATTGTGACGTTTGCCAGCGTGCCAAGCACTCCGGCAAATCGTTATCGACCAAAACTTCAAGCAGCCACGGTCGACCGCGTCGAGTTGTCGGGCGGCGAGGTCTCTCCGGTCGTGCGTCTGTTGTTGACCGATTTGGCGGTCCGTAATCCCGCTGCGCCGCCAAATCAGACCTTTTTCGCTAGCGACTTTCGAGTCCGTTACCGGATCG
This sequence comes from Planctomycetota bacterium, assembly GCA_039821235.1. Lineage (GTDB taxonomy): Bacteria > Planctomycetota > Planctomycetia > Pirellulales > Pirellulaceae > Stieleria. Next base: position 7,265 of record JBCBOO010000043.1, on the reverse strand, counting down.
GAAACACATTCGTCGAAGCCGACGTTGAAGCGGGGCAGAGTTCAATTTTTACGAGCAGAGTCAGCACAATCGTTGCGCGGATTCCAGCCACGACCATTGTCGGATCTGCGACCATCAGTGTGATTCGAGACGACGTGAGGATCGTCCGTGATCCTTTGACGGGAGTGATTCGGCCAGAACCGTTTGATCTTGAAAGCAATGCCTTAGGTATCTCGTCGAATCGTGGAACGTTGGTCACAACGGATAGCGCCGACGGCGTCGTCTTGATCGGCGAGTCGATCGCAAGGATTCCCGTTGGTGACGGAGGACAGAGACTGTCACCGCGGCACTCTGCCATGACTCGTGACGGTTCACGAGCCTACGTCTCTTATATCGACGGCGGCCAGATCGGCGTGATCGATGTTGTGGCAACGCAGGCTCATGACTTGGTGCCAGACAACCCGCTCGACGGTACGTCGCAAGGCGTCCAACCAATCTCGTTGGATCCACCGTTTACCCCACAAGCCGATGCGTCTCAGCCGGCTTACCTGACGATCGATCCGACGGGTCGATTTTTGTTTGTATCGGACTATTCCAAACCCATCGTCCATGTGGTCGATATCGATCCGCTGTCTCCGTCGTTTCATCAAGTGCTTGGACGCTTGCGAGTCAACGAAGCGCTAGCGCCTCCGGGCCAAACTCTTGCGCCGATCGGTCTACGTGGGTTAGCGGTTACCGCGGACGGTCGCAGCCTGGTCGTTGCCGCACCGAACCGAACACTGTTTTCCAGAGCCGCACCGTGGACTGCTCCGGAAAGCAAGCTGATCGTTTTCAACGTGGATCCCGAAAGCATTCGGAACCTGCGTTTGTCCGATGGTTCGATACCCGGTCTGGAATTCCACTGGAGGCAAATCGGATACGCGTCCACCCAAGAAACTGGCGTCCCGTCGATCGGCGGTCAAGAAACGATTGACGTCAAAGCGACCGAGGACCCGAACGTGTTGCTTTTCACCAACCGTGCAAGCAACAGCGTCGGGTTCGGAACGCTGCGGTTGAACCGTAGCTTTGGAACGATCAGTCCGCACGTCGAATATGCAGTAAGCGAATGTTACGCTTCCTTTCGTTCACAGTTGCCGCAGCAATGCGGATTCGGGATCAGTTCGCGTGATGGCCAGTTCGGTGTCTTCAATGCCAATCACATCGCTTACCTGCCGGCGGACGCATTGATCGATCAGATCGGTCCGCACGATCCATTCGCTTTCGTGACGGCGTTCAATCGACCGAATCGGGATGTCGCGGGACAGAATCACGATTATGAACCCCGGATCGTGCTGAAACCGTCAGGCCCCACCGACCGGGTCGGGAATCGGATTCCGGGATCGAATATTGCGTTGATCAAGCTGTCTCGAGATGGCAGCAAGGCACCGAAAGTCGTCGCGGCAACGCGTGGCATCCCCTTGGGCTTTGCCGATACCCTCGCGTTCTCGACGGATGGTAGGCGGCTGTTCGCGACCTACCCCGGACTGGATTCGGATCCACTGAATGGACAGGGCGCGGCCAAGGGTGCCGTGATGGGATTTGATGTCGCTAGGATGTTGCAGACGTACGAGCAATACAAAGACGAGGATCTGTTCTCCGCGAATTCGCTCGATCGCTGGCCGATCGATTTAATCGAGCCGAGAATCAACGTGAACTCGGACTACAACCTGGATTGCTTGGACCTGGTCGGCCAAGGCAGCGGTGTCTGCCGGAACTTTGCATTTCGAGTCCCCGAATTTGATCCCTTTACCGGCCAATCGCCCAATCCGAACGGCCCGATCGCGATCGGGAATTTTGTCCGCGGCATTTCCAGCCCCTGGAATCCCGCGTTTGACCCGACACCGACGCCGGTGAATTCCACACCGCTGTTAATCGACGGCAACGACCCGATCCGGTTGATCACGCGAGTCGAACGTACGACCGGTCACTTCTGTCCCGTCGCGTCAACGTTGCAGTTTGTCTTGAACAAAGACGCTCGAGTGACGTTTCGAATCGATGGTGACGTTGCGACGGACATGCCGGACCCCCGTAACGGCGGACTGACGCGACTGGCTGAGTTCATCGATATCGAATTGACCGCGGGTACGTACCAAATCCAGCTGGATCCGTTGGGGCAATTGGCGAATCCCGGCGACTACACCTACACTTTGGATGCAATCACCGATGAGGGCGAAACGGCTAGCGACACCGGACAGATTCTGCACGAGATCGAAATCAACGGCAGCTTGAGCGTTGGACATACCATTATCAAAGGCGTCGACTTATACGACGGGCATTTGGTGGTCAGTGGCCAAGACGTTTCGATCACCGGCCGCGTGGGATTGAACTTTACCCGCACCTACAGCAGCGCCGGCAGCAGCAGCGGCGGACCGATGGGAGCCGGATGGACGCACAGTTACAACGTCAGGCTGATCAATGACGGGTGTGGTGCGATCACCGTCGTCGGTGGCGAAGGTTCCGGGGCAAGTTTTAGCGCGGCGTCTGGTTCAAGCGATCCGGTACGCGCGGGATGGCTGGGTTTACCAGCGGATGCTCGATTCTTTGCACCCGGTCTTGGGACATTTGGAACACTCGTCCAACCAACGCCGAATACCGATCCAGGGACGTTTCTGTTCTATACCAAGACTCACGTTGAGTATCGCTTTGAAACCGATCCCCAATCGCGATCCAATCCGCCCGCCGCACGCTTAGTTTCAATCACCGAACCTGCGGGCAACACGGTCCGCCTGGTCTACGACAGTGGCGATGCGAGGCTAGCAACGCTGCCCAATCAAGTTGCCGGACATCTGGATCAAGACACGACAACGCTTGATGTCGTGATTGATGAATCGGATCGAGCGTTCTTATTTCACTATGCACCGGGCGAATTCGGTGAAAAACAAATCAGCAAATTGACCGGGTTTGATCCGGTCAGCAGCAGTTTGTTGGACTTGGAAGTCAGCTATCGGTATGACATCGACGGCAATTTGATCGAAGCCGAGCGGAGCGGGGTGACCGCTGCCGACACACGGATTGAAACCTACACGTATACCGCCGGTACCGGGCCGGATGGGCATAACTTGCTGACGTACACGGACGCTGACGGAGCGATCACGCAATATGAATATCATAACGACACCACCGCGAACGAATTGACGCCGCCTGGGTTTGATCCAAGCTTGGGCATCAAGCCTTTCGAGTTTGTCGCTCGCGTGATCGAGCCCGTCGGTCACACGATTGACGGCGGACTGGCCACGACGGAATTCATTTACGATGCACCGACGCCCAGTGGCACATTGCGACGGACGGTCAGCGACGTTCGTTCGCCCCGTCTCGCGATCACCGAAACCGAATTTGTGCTTAATAGCCTGGGTGCGACTGAACAAGTTACTGATTCGATCGGCCGTGTGACGACGACAGCTTGGTGCGTGGGCGCCGTGGCGCAGAGCCACCCCGCGTGCAACGCAACGTCGGCGATCCTGGTGGCTGAGATTACCGATCCGATGGGCCGCCGCACGGAATACCGATACGACGGTCGAGGCAATCGCATCGAAGAAATCACACATCTGCCGCCTGGAATGGCCGATGTGATTGGCGCCGGCGGTAGCGTGGTATCCTCGATCTCTTACCAAACAACGTTCGATCCAATCTTTGGCGTCGAAACGAGCATCACCGATCCGCTCGGTCGAACCGCCTATTTCCAGATCGACAGCCCAGCACCCCAACCGGCGGGATCACCATTTGGTGCTTCGGGCGGTCGGACGGGGCGGTTGCTCGCACAAGCCGATCCGAGCGGAGCGATCTCACAGTTCGAATATGCGACGACATCGACCGCTGGTTCCACCCGCGCGGGCGATCTGATTCGACGCATCGATGCGGGCGGCCACATCACGCAGTTCTTTGACTATGAAGCGTCCGGTCAGGCGCGACGCGTGGTTGCCGCAAACGGGTCTACGGAAACGAGAATATTCGACGAACGTGGACGTTTGATCGAAACCAACGTCGGTTACGCGGGGCGCGGTCATTTGCGAACCCGTATGGCCTACGACGGACTGGACCGCGTTGTTGAGTCCACTAGTTTCGATCTGCTGGGAACCACGCCGACGGTGCAGGAGACGTTCGAGTATTCGACCGGCGGCGATCTGTTACGTCAGGTCGGACCACTCGGGCTGATTACCGTGATGTCCTACGACGATGGCAACCGATTGCGGTCTCGCCAGTTCCAAGGTGTGCTGCAACCCGATGACTCCTTGATCGATCTGCCCGTTGAGACATTCGAGTACAACGAAGCCGGCCAGCCGATCGAACAAACCGATGCACGCGGTATCACGCGGCAACACGAGTATGACGATGCCGGAAGACTAATCCGAACCCGTGTCATCGGTGGTCCGCATTCCGCAACCGTCGGAATCGGTGGCGTGATCAGCGAGCTTGGGTATGACGATGCCGATAACTTGGTGTCGCAGACGGATCAGTTTGGGAACACGATCACGATGCAGCACAATGGGCTGTACCGAGTTGCCGAAGTCGACTTGCCGTTCAGCGGAGCCGCCATCGAATCACAATACGATGCGATCGGGAATTTGCTTTCGCGGACGGACGCATCGGGGCAACTGACGACGTACGAATACGATGAACGAGATCAACTGATTCGCAGGAGCGAACCGCTCGGGTTCGTCACCGAATACCAGTACGACCAGCGTGGTTCGATCGTGGTCGAAGACCGATATCGCGGCGGAACATTGGTCGGCCAGATGGTGTACGACGATGGGGTGCGTATTACTGATTCCCTAGGACGACCCACAACGACAACCGAAACCGTCTTCCTTGGCGATCCGGCAAACGTCTCTTCGATCGACTATGTCACGCGGGTATCGTATGACGATGCATCGGGCACCGTGACAACGACCAACAGTCGAGGAATCGATGCGGGCGATCTAGTCAGTGGACAAACGCGAGTTCAAGTCAACGGCTACGGTCGCATGGAAAGCGAAACGGTCGATCTTCGCGGGCTGAACCTCACCACCACCTATCAGTACGACGCAGGTGGAAACGTCATCGCGGTCCGAGATTCGCAAAACGCCGACACCGACGTGACGCGTACGTTCGATGCGCTGGGGCGGATGATTCGCAGCGAAGGTCAGTTGGGGGTTTCAACCGAGACCGAATACGATGCCTTGGGCAATGTCATCGCTCGCACGGATGCATTGGGCGTGCGGATTGAATACGACTATGACAACCTGAACCGCATGGTGGAACAACGGCTGGCGAGTTCAGGACTGACTACGCCCGTGGTCAACCATGTGATGATGGCGTATGAGTTTGATGATGCTAATCGCACTACATCGATGACGGATGCTCGCGGAAACACCTCCGTCGAAACGCGTGACCGGCTTGGGCGCGCTGTTTCGCGGACGGATCCGCTGGGAAATACGTGGAGCTATCGTTACGACGCGATGGACTTGTTGGAGGAGACGGATCCGCTGGGACGGGACACTCGGTACAGCTACGACGATCGCCACCGCCGGACGGCTGCCGAGTCATTTGACTCGGCAGGAGCCAGCCTGAGCCGGACGGTGACCCAATTTGACGATGATTCACTGCAAGTGACAGACGTTGATCCACGAGGCGTCGAATACATCACCCAATTGGATTCACGCGATCGTCTGATCAGCCGAACCGTTCGTGATTCTTCGCTGCAAGCCGACTACGGTGTTGCGGAGATCGTCTTGGAAGTCCTCGAGTACGACGGGCAAGACAACGTGGTCCAGTCCACCGATTCACGAGGCACCGTCAGTCGATACCGCTACGATGGTGCGGATCGTTTGGTTGAACGCATCGATGCGTTCGGTTCGGCTGTGGCCGAGACAACGCGATTCACGTATGACAATGCCAATAATCTGCTTTCGGTCGAAGACGCTCGTGGGTCGGTCACGCGGTACGGCTACGATGCGGTTTACCGCAACACTTTTGTCACGGACGCCAATGGCGATACGTATCAGACATTCTTCGATCGTCGTGGTTTGCCATTTTCAACACTGGATCCGCTTGGGCGAGCCTACACATTCACCTATGACGCACTCGGGCGGATGACCAGGCAGATCGATCCGCTTGGTTTTTCGATCCAGAACGAGTTCGACTTGTTCGGGAACCGCACAGGGTTCACTGATAAACTCGGACGGTTCTCCGAGTTTGCTTACGACGAAAGAAACTTTCCGGTTTCGTTTACTGATCCGCTCGGACAGGTCGCGACGCGTGACTATGACGCAGTCGGAAATTTGCTTTCAGAAACGGACGAGCTCAGTCGAACGACACGATTTGTCTACGACGGCTTGGATCGCCAGATCGAGTCGACGGACGCGATCGGCGCGGTGCGTACCTTTGCCTACGACGCATCCAGCAATTTGATTGCGGTGACTGATCCAATCGGGCGGACTTCGACGACGACCTACGACGCGCTCAATCGCATTCGTGAGTTCAGCGATCCGCTTAGCAACACCACGACCACGATCTATGATCCCGCGGGATTGGCGATCGAGCAAATCGACCCGATCGGACGTTCGACACAAACCGTCTACGACGAACTGCGGCGACCCACGGCGACGATCGATGCCGATTCGCGAGCAACCAACTACACGTATCTGCCCACGGGGCTGATTGAATCGATCACCGATCCGCTTGGAAACACGACGCAGTTTCAATATGACGCTGTCGGTCGACCCACGGTTCAAGTGGATCCTTTGTTGCGGACGACAATGACTCGTTATGACGCCGTTGGCAACGCGATTGAGCAGGACACGCCGCTCGGGCACCTTCAGCGATTCGACTATGACGAGCTCGACCGTTTGATCCGCTCGACTGATGCGGAAGGCCGCGAAACGGAATTTGAGTACGACTTGGTCGACAATCAGGTTCTTCAGCGTGACCCGGAGGACTTTGAAACGCTATTCGAGTATGACGATTTGGATCGTTTGATCACCGAGACCGATCCACAAGGACGGTTGCGACGGATGGAATACGATGCCGTTGGCAATCTGATTCGAACAACGGACCGCAATGGTCGCCTGGTTGAGAGAACCTACGACGATGTCGATCGCGCGATCGAAGAATTGTGGATTGATTCGGGGAATCAGACGGTCCGGACGTTTGCAAACACGTACGACTTGGCAGGTCAACTGACGTCGGCGGTCGACGATGATTCGACGCTTGATTTTACTTATGACTTGGCAGGCCGACTGATTGGCGAGACGGCTCTCGGGTTAACTGGG
>JBCBOO010000439.1:0-3085 GCA_039821235.1 Planctomycetota bacterium | reverse complement strand
CGAAACGCGTAAAGACTTGGAACGCCGTCGTCTTGTACTTGCAGGATGAGATGCAGGTCCTGGCCGCTTGCACCGCGTGGAACCGATACGCTTGCGATCGCGGAAGAAGCGTTGTCAATGGAGACCGCTTCTTTCGAGCTACTCGGTTCCTTGTAGAAAGACCAAGTGTATTTGAGTGAGTCCTTGTCAGGATCGCTCGAGCGACTCGCGTCCAGTCGAACCCTTTCACCAGCTGTCACGCTCATTTCGAGAACCTTCCGGCTGGCATCTTCATTGACGACCGCAACGGGATGGTGGTTGGCTGCGGAATAGTCGTCGGTGATACTCCAGTCCATACGGGCTGCGAAATCATTGTTGTAGGCCGTTTCCCAGCGTTTGATCGCCTTCACCCCTTCGGCGGTATTGGCGTGCATCAAATAGGGGTCGAATTCGTTTTCGTTGGTGACCGGCTTCATGCTGCGAATGCCGGATTGCTTCTTCAAACTGAAACGCCCGCCCCAGCCACCCTGGTCGATCTTCTCCGGGTCGTTCAGGCCATTGGGATAGACATGCATGAAGGCTGGAGTATCGCCTTCGGTCGCCCATTTCGTATCCGGGTAGGCAGCTCCCAATGGGCCATGACTCTGGATGTCGTCACGTTGATAGTCGCCGTTTTTCGGTGGCTGCCATCCGTAGACCGCAGTGGCTCGGATGAAGAGAACTTCGGGAAAGTTCTTTGCGATCCATGCGCCCGCATCATCCTGGCCCAGAATGTCGAACACACGTAGCTTGGCAAGAAACTGCGAAAGCTGTTTTTTGGAACGTGTCTTCCGGACTTTCCAAATCGCCTGGGCAACACTGTTTGCGCCGCCCCAGCATCCAACCCAGACGGGACGCGGATCGGCTTGGTCGATGGAATCAATAATCAAATCAGAGCCAGGCGTGTCCTTTCCATCGCCGACGTCGCCCATGCCGTAGCCGGTCTGCCCCATCACGGAAATCGAACGCAAATATTCAACGGAAGGAAACTCGTCGCTGTGGACTTTCAGGTTGTCGAAACACTCGGCATACGCGTCAACGAGTTGGTCCAGCATTCGAGTGTCGCTCTGCGTCTTCTTCCAACAACCTGTTGAAACGATTAGCCCTTCGATATCGAATTCATTAGCGCACACCAACAGCCGCACCATCGACTGTTCATCATCAGGGTCTGCCCCAAGGTCCGTGGTCACGATCATTCGCGGCTTGTAGGATCGGTCTTGCGCAGCGGCATGCTGCACCAGAGACATCGCAATGGCCAGCCAACAGAGAACCGGCAAGATTCCATCGTGTCCCAAACCAATTGGTTTCATCTGACGGCTCAGTTTAGTGGGTTGATCGAATGCCTGGCATGCAATGGTGATCGAATACGTCTCGCAATCCTCAGCCCTACCGAGCTGACAGGCGTCACAAGTGGACTGATCGAGAACAGACTACAATTTGCCGATCAATGACCGGAACCACCATTCTGCCACATCCTCAACACAACCGCTATCGGAGCCCCACCATGACACGATTCGCTGCACTTTCCATTTTGGTTGTGACCTTCCTACCGGGTTTCGTGACTGGTCAGGAGAGGCGAGATCAGGTCCGTGAAAAAGAGAACACGCCTCGCGTTCCCGACGACGTGTCCATTCAAAGCAATATCGTCTTTGGCAAAGGTGGCGGGCGTGACTTGACGATGCACGTTTTGTCGCCGAAGAACCGTTCGGAAGATCCCGCACCTGTGTTTGTCTGGATCCATGGTGGTGGCTGGCAGGGCGGCAGAAAAGAGAGCGGTATCTACTCGATGGTACCCTTCGTTCGGCGAGGATTTGTGAGCGTCACGATTGAGTACCGATTGACCGGTGAAGCCTCTTTTCCGGCTCAGATTGAAGACTGTAAATGCGCGATTCGTTACTTGCGGGCTCATGCCGACAAGTACTTGATCGACCCGGACCGTATTGCGGTCGGAGGCGGATCCGCGGGCGGCCACCTCGCCGCGCTGGTCGGGACATCAGGAGGCGTCGACGAATTGGAGGGCAGCGGCGGCTGGCCGGAACAGTCCAGCAACGTGCAAGCCGTGGTGGACTTGTATGGGCCAACTGATTTTGAGCTTTTCGTGACTGCCAAGGGGTACGAGATGCACAATCGCGATGGATCTCCCGAATCGAAACTGCTCGGAGGTGGCACTGTTCTCGAGAATAAAGATGGCATCCGGCAAGTCAATCCGATCACGTATATCGACAAAGACGACCCACCGTTTCTGATTATCCACGGAAGTGAAGATCCAACCGTGCCGCTGAATCAAAGCGAAGCTCTGCTCGAATCCCTGGAAAAGGCAAACGTCGATTGCAAGTTGCACATTATCCAGGGCGCCAAACATGGCGGACCCGATTTCCGCACACCCAAAATCCGCAAAATGCAGGTGGACTTCGTCAGCCGTCTATTCAGCAAGTGACGCTGGGCTCTTTCTTGGGCTCGCCGATGGCAAAAGGCATGGTGCTTGATTGACGATGGTCTCAACTTGTCCAGTGACGGGTCATGTCAGTTAGCACCGTTGGAGAGCGGGGAGGTGCGAAACCGCCACCAATACGCGCCGTCATTGAGTCCGCCAATCGGACGTTCGTTGACGAACGCCCAGCCATGATCCCAAAGCAGGAAGTAATGGCAGTCGGGTTTCAGGGGAGGAAGATTGTCAAAGAGAATCTCCGTCTTTCCCTGACTGACATGCGACTCATCAGGGTCCGCTTGCCAAACAGGTGTTGATTCATCAGAGACTTCGTACAGCGAAATCCGTTTCCCGGTTGTCTTTGCGAAGTCCACAGGGAAATTGAACTTCAGTTGCAAACTTCCATGCCACTCGACGTTGTTGTCTCCGTTTCCAGGTGAGACCGAAGTCAATGCGGGACAGACCATTTGCAGGCGATGCCATCCCCAACCGGCCTGCCGATCAAGTGGGACGTTGACCGTATCATCGGGCACATCCGAGGACTCGGCAAACGCATGCCACTTCTTGATCCAAGAAACCAGACGATCGGGATGGTTGCCGGCGAGGTCGTTGGTTTCGCCACGGTCGTTGCGGAGATCG
>JBCBOO010000438.1:0-3096 GCA_039821235.1 Planctomycetota bacterium | reverse complement strand
ACAAACGATGCTGCACCGCCAAAGAGAGCTCCTGATGCCGCGATCGATCTCGAATTGTTGAAGCACGATGACTTTTCGAAATGGCGTGCAACGAAACATCACTACTTCGTCAAACCCAGTGCAGACGGTTCAATTCAAATTGATGGGGTTCCGCCTGGAGACTACGACTTAGTAATTCAGTTGTACGAGGAGCCTGCTGGGTGTTTGGTGGAGACGATCGGCCAGAAGATTGTGCCCATTTCGGTGGACGCAGCAACCAACATTGAGCCAGCCATTGACCTTGGCGAGATCGCCGTCGAGTGCCGTAGCGGACCCCGAGTGGGTAGCGACATGCGAGCGTTCAAATTTATCGATGCAAGCAATCGGCAGCGGTCCGTCAACGACATGAAGGACCGCTATGTGCTGTTCCATGTTTGGGCAAGTTGGTGTGCCCCGTGTATTGCGACAATGCCAACCCTGAAGGCCAAAGTTGACGGTCTCAAGGAAAGTGCTTTGACCGTCGTCGGGCTGAATGTAGACGAGACGGACCAGCAAGCCGCTGCAAAACGAATGGCCTCTGAGGGTGATTGGAATTGGTCGATGAACTATCTGGGAAGCGATTCACCGATGATGCGACAGTTGGCGGTCAGTTCCGTTCCAGCCTACTACTTGATCGGACCGGACGGAAAGCTAGTCATGTCCTCGAACCGATGGAGCGACGTGCAAGCGAAACTGGATTCCGAATTCGTAGACGACTAGGGGGTGATGCGTTAGCGGTGACTTGGTGATGCTCCGTGGGGACATAGCCCGATGCTATCCTAATACGAGTCAGAAGAAGAGTTGCTCTGATCGATTGAAGTGGTCAGTCGCTCGCGGCGGCCACGTGATCGTTACCGTTCGCCAGCAAAGGTCCGTAGCTCGTGGTTGGCCCAGGAATCGCCTACAATACGGCGATGGAAACTGTTTATCTCGAAACCACTGTCGTCGGCACGATTGCGTCGCGAGACCATCCGGACCCAATCATGTTGGCTCGCCAACTGTCCACTCGTCTGTGGTGGGCGGATGCTCCATCGCGATTCGACCTCAAAATCTCTGATCTGGTGATTGCCGAATGCAGCGCTGGCGATCCAACCGCGGCACACGAACGTTTGGCGGTTGTTGACGGGATCGACGTAGTCACACCGCGAGAAGATGCCGAATCACTCGCAGAGGCTCTCATGGTCGGCAAGGCCGTTCCCGAATCGGAACCACGTGACGCCGCACATATCGCATTGGCGGCTGTGCATGGATTGACTTATTTGGTTACCTGGAACTTCAAGCATATACTTAATCCACATCTACAACGGCGGATCGGCGACATTTGTCGTGAATCAGGTTTTATTCCCACGACCATCTGCACACCAGAACAATTGCTAGAGTCATATGACGGCACCTAACCCAATTGAAGAAATCAAGGCGATTCGCCACCGACTCGGGACTGCTGCTGGGTACGACATTCATCGCATTTTTGCTGAATTGCGCGACGCACGGGCGTCTTCGGAGCGTTCCTATGTCGACCTACCACCTCGACGAGTTGCGGCGGACCATGCGATGCAACGAAGCGGCGGAGGAGACGTTGCCGACAATGGAGAGTCAAATCCCCCCGCACGCTGATCACTACCGTTCGTCGACGAATTCATCCTATGCGATCACTTCAGCTCAGTATCAGCGGAGACATCAAGGCGACTGCACCGCTAAAGGATGAGCTGCTAACGTTCACCATGATCTGCGGCGAATCGGATGATGACGAGAGTCCAGTTCAACACATTCGACTCGGTGGAATTGACGACGACCATCATTTGGAATGGTTCGCTGCTCATGATCTCACAAGGGATGCTGAAATACGGATCAGCTTCGTCGACTCAGATGTGGTGGATGCACCGACACGACGGTCGCGCGATCGACTTGCCGAGGCGTCCAAAGATCGCGAACGATATGAGGACGCCAAAAGGATTTACTTCGCACTTCGAGGCGAGTACGAGGATGATTCGAGATGATTTCGTGTGTCGCGTCCACGGCGAGTGGGGGAGCAGATCGCGACTGCTCCGCGGGGACATAGCCCGATGCTATCCTAATACGAGCCAGAGGTTCGCTGAGCCTTTCAGCGACAAAGTTCAAGGAGAGAGCAATGTGACACCACAAGGAGAAATCCGTGGCAAACCGTGAACACAAACCCTATCCTAGATCTGAAAGGTGCCGTTCTGCTCGCCCAAAGGTACTGAGTCGACTGTGCAATACGTACATGCATACGCGTTGGGACATTACAGAGGAGAGTTCCATGAATCTAAAAACAGTCTATTTCGCTGCTTTTCTCATCCTTTGCCTTGCTCCGATCCGAGTTCTTGCTGAAACGCGGCAACAAATCTCGGTACGGGTCGTAGACGAACGCGGCAAACCAGTCGAGGGCGCGGAAGTGCAGGCTCGCTATTTGGCGACCGTCCGGCAAGGCGCAGAGGAATATCGCGTTCCGATGGAGCTAGCTCCTCCGCAAACGACCGACGCGAACGGCCAGTGCAAGATGGTGCCGCACGAAGTTTCCTGGTCACTGGCAGCGATTGAAGCCCATCGCGTCGAGATGACGACCGATGAAGCCATGAAGCTGTACGACGATGCGCCCACGGACCCTTCGAAACGTGAAGCGTTCGAGCGAGAGATTGAAGATCGGCTCCAGCGTTACAGCACCGCTTACCGACAACTCACCCCTGATGTGGATGCCAACCAGGAAATCACGTTGAAGATGGCGAAGGCAATCAAGGTCACTGGTCGCGTTCAGGTCGGTGGAAGCCCCCTTGCGAAAGCATTTGTCACGATTTCTTCACCAAAGACTGAGATCGACCAACTCTTTCCGCGCTCATCTCCAAACCTGACGGATCAAACAGGGCGATTTAACTTCTATTCGATCCCCGGGAAGCTTGATCTGGCACGGATCGTTGTCGAGCGGGCGAGCGGAAATCGCGTTTTGAATCTAACCGATGTTCCGTCTAAACCAACACCAGCCGGGCTGATGTTTGAAATCGATACCGACGCAAGTGACTACGTACTGAAATGACTTTTGACTGAACACTCTTTGTGTTGGCG
>JBCBOO010000437.1:0-3105 GCA_039821235.1 Planctomycetota bacterium | reverse complement strand
GTGATGGTCGAGATGACTTGCGGAGCCGCACGATTGGTCAGGTCAACGACACTCACGGTGTTGGCAACCGCGTTGAGCACCCATGCCGAAGCAAGTTGCCCGTCGGTTTGTTCAAGCGCGATTCCGCGTGGGACAGCGTCCACATCGACGCGTCCTAACACCTTGCCGCTCTTGACGTCGACAGTAAAGACCTTGTCAGAGGCCGCCGCCGAGACGACCAGTGTTGAATCGTCATCACTGATTTGAATCGCAAAGGGAGTGGCGAGTGTCTTCCCCGGTTCTGGTTGCTTAGGCGGAAGAGGCTCCAGATCAATGAAGTCTGGCTGTTGTGTTTCTCCTTCGCGACTTGATTCGACACGTGTGATTCGATTCAGAAATGCCCGGTTATCCAGCTGTCTCAGGCCGTGTTTCTTCGTTCCGGATCGCCCGTTGACATCGTTGCGGGCATCGGTTTGGGCAACGAAAACGGTACCGTCCGACGCGACGGTCAGACCGTACAGCAGTGTGCCCAGCGAATCGATGGTTTCGATAAGCTCATCCGTCTCGGTGTCAAAGACGAACAGGTCGCGGTCGGGTACTTCGGGATGTTTAACGATGTCGACAACATGTCCAAGCGACAGCACATTGTTGTGGATGATGGAATGTTCCCACGCATCGAACGTCACCAGATCACCGTCGATGTCCTCCCTCCTGCCACCGGAAAGCTGTGTCTTGTTGTTGGACTCAAACGGAATAACAAATAATTTGCCGTTGCGTACGGTGATGGCTCGCGGATCCTGAGCTGGAATCGTCAACCGCTTGGTGACCTGTCGAGAATTCACGTCGACAATGGCGATTTGATTTCCTGATGACAGAGCCACGTACGCCTTGTCGTTGCTCGCGAAGGCGATTCCAACAGGCTCATCGAAAGTCGTCGCACGTTTTGAATCGAACTCCTGAATCGTAGCCACGACGTGCAAGTACGTCGGACTGGCCAAATCGATGTCTATGACGTTGACGGAATCCGAAACATGGTTCGACACCCAGACTTCCTTGCCATCCGGTCGAACCGCAATGCTGACCGGATCGACGCCCACGGGAATGCGATGCGTCAACTGCCGCGTTTCGGCATCGACGACATCGACCGAGTCGGCGGGTGTGTTGGCAACAAAGACCCGGTTACCGCTGATGGCAATTGGGTTGGCGTGGGGGCTGACAAACGTTGGATGGCCGACGGCCTGAAACACTGGTGGTTCCGGCTTACCTACATTGATGGTATTGGCATCAGACCCAATCGCGACGCCGGCAGGAGGCTGGCCCGCTGGCACTAACATGAGCGTGGCAACTACGGCGATCGAGGACGACGTAAGTAGTATCGCTTTCATTAAGTTGACTCCTGTATTGCGGGCGATGGAGCCTGATGGGTTGGCTCTGCCGTTGGTTTGCATTCCTCACGTCCTGGATATCGCCTTCCATTCAATAGAGCACCCAGCCATGTGTTTCTTACGCCTATCTGATAGCTAACAAGCAGCAAAGCGGTGGTGACCGAACAAACGAATCCGAACTTCAGCAAAGAGGGCAACGACCAGTCGCGTACAAAAAACTGCAGCAGTATGACGAGTGGAATATGGGCCAGATAAAGCCAATACGACGAATCGGACAGATAGCGAACCCAGAGTCGCTGCGAACGAAAGAAGCGGTTGAACACGCCCAACATTCCGAACGACATCACCCACGTGTAGCTGACTTGCATGACCGCGAACAGGATTCGACCGCTGGCCTGATCCGGTCCCTGCAGAGAGAGCCCAACAGGAAAAAGGATGAGGATCGCTGCTGCGAGTTTCCACCCGTATCCCTTGCCAACGGCGACCTCCTGATCGTTCGCACCGAAGTAGATCGCTCCGTAGCCGAAAAATATAGTGTAGTACGCCAGCACGGCTGGAAGCGGCAGCAGGCCGACAGAAGTGTCTGGTCCATAATCGTATTGCGAACTGGCCATGAAATACTGAGGCACGGCCGCAAGCGGGATCAGACAGACGTAGCGCAGCCAGGACGTGAGCCACTTGTTTGAAACAGCCGGAATTCTCAGCGTCTGCAGCAGTTTCACAATCAACACGAAACCGCAGACGTACCAACACAGAAACCAGAGAAACCACAGGTGGTTAAAGACGGGAACGTAAAAGAACAAAGCGATGAGCCCACCCAATCCGAAATCTCGTGCATCACCGGCGGTGTCTATCGAAACGGATCGTCCTGTTTGATCTTCAATGGCCTGTGCGATCCGCTTTCGTCCATCAAACAGACCCTCTTGATCCACCGGAACCTGCACTAACTTCGCGATATATTCGGTGGTCGCCCAGTCCAGTGCGAGTAGCTGCTCAGGCGTCGCGCCTTCATTGTTCTTTACTTCCAGGTTCGCCCCCGCATCTAGCAGAATCTCGCCAGCTTCGGCTCGGCCGAACAGGCAGGCAACATGCAACGGAGTCGCGCCGTGTGCATTTTTCGCGTCGACATTGCCTCCGTTCTGTAGGTAAGTGTTCAGTGAAACCAGATCGCCCATCACCACTGCAGCCGACACGTCGATATCGACAGAACCACGTTGTTCGCCGTGCTCGTTCACGTCCGCATTATCCGTCTCCGTGGTCGTCGATTCCGACGGGGGTTGTGATCTCACGTAGCCTGAAACCAACCACATCACGGGAATGATCGTAAACATCGCCAGTACCATCGGCAGAAAGATGCGTTTGAAGCGATGGACCAGCAGTGCTCTTAGTCCGCGTTTCTTCCACAGCATCGCCGTGAAGAATCCGCTGACCAGAAAGAACAGGGGCATTCTCCATCCATGAATCGACGCCAATAAAACACCGTATAGTGGATTCGACTGCAAGTCTTGAACGCCCCAGATCACACCGACTCCCGGGATGAACGACATCGCGCCGTGCAGAAAAACTCCCAACAACATTGCGAATCCTCGCAACGCGTCAAGATCGTGTCGCCGGGTTGATACCGAACTGCTCATCAATTGCCTTTCTGTAAGGAAATGCTCTCGTGCAAAACTTCAGCAATTTGAGTTCGAGCACGCTCGATCTCATCGAGGTCGAGTTCCAGGTTGAGCCAGTCGTGGAC
>JBCBOO010000436.1:0-3122 GCA_039821235.1 Planctomycetota bacterium | reverse complement strand
CACGCAATCGCCTGACGCGTGAGCCTTCCGCGCGCAGATTCTCGTAGTAACGCCACAGGCGAAGGAATCCAAGGAAGTCGCTTTGGGGGTCACGAAACTCGGCGTGGGCTTCGTCGGCAGCTTGCTGTTTGTCCGGCGGTCGTTGTCTTGGATCGGGCAACTCAAGCGCCGCCGCAATCGGCAACACTTCCGCAAGAACACCCTGTTCCTCCGCGGCCAGAACGATCCGTCCAATGCGAGGATCAATCGGCAATCGTCCCAACGTGCGACCGATCTCAGTGAGCTCTTGTTGCTCATCCAATGCGCCGAGTTCACGCAACGTTTGCACGCCTTCACGGATAGACTCGGGCCGTGGCACATCCAGTAGAGGCAACGACTCCAAGTTCTGAAACCCGAGCATCTTGGCCTGCAAGACAACCGATGCCAGATTGGTTCGTCGAATTTCCGGTGTGGTGAAGGCCTCACGCGTCTCGTAGTCCGTTTCTGAATAGAGCCGAACGCAAATCCCCGGCCCCACGCGTCCACATCGTCCGGCTCGCTGATCCGAACTGGCACGACTGACCGACTCGATGGGCAATCGCTGCAGTTTGCTTCGTGGACTGTAGCGGCTGATGCGCGCCGTCCCTGCGTCGATGACCGAGTGGATTCCCGGCACGGTCAACGAGCTTTCCGCGACATTGGTGGCGAAGATGATTCGCTGCGTTTGTCCACTCGGGTGAAAGATCTTCTGCTGATCCTTTTGGGGCAACCTGGCATAGAGCGGCAGGATCTCCACGCGTCCTTCCAGTCCGAGTCGCTTGTAGTGTCCCGCCACGCGGTGCGACACCATTCGGATATCGCGTTCAGTGGGCAGAAAGACTAAGCAATCGCCGCTCGTGTCCCGGGAAAGCCGCTTGACCGCTTCGACAACGTGATGCGAAAGGTCGTAACCGCGAAACTCATCGGCGACGACGTCCTCCCATGGCAGGTACCGGATCTCGACCGGGTAGCCGCGTCCTTCGACGTTGAAGATGGGTGCGGGACCCTGTTCATCGGCAAAGTGTTCGGAGAAGCGTTCCGCATCGATCGTGGCGGATGTGATGATGACCTTGAGGTCCGAGCGTTTAGCCAACAGTTGCTTCAAGTAGGCCAACAAGAAATCAATGTTGAGCGATCGCTCGTGGGCTTCGTCGATGATGATCGTATCGTATTGATCCAAGGAGCGATCACGCGACGTTTCAGCCAATAGAATCCCGTCGGTCATCAGCTTGATCAACGTGTCAGGGCCGGTTTGGTCACCGAAACGCACTTGGTAACCGACTTGGTCACCGACCCGGCATTCCATTTCCTCCGCCAGCCGATCGGCGATACTGCGGGCGGCCAGCCTTCGCGGCTGGGTGTGCCCGATCATGGCACTCCGGCCGCGTCCGGCTTCTAAGCAGAACTTAGGGAGCTGCGTGCTTTTTCCGCTGCCCGTCTCCCCGCAAACGACCAAGACTTGCCGCTCGCGAATCAACTGCACAATTTCTTCCCGGTACCGAGAAATCGGCAGCTCGTCCGGATAGTCCAGCTTCGGCTCGTAGGTCTCACGGCGTTTGCGACGTTCAACCGATTCTTGCAGCTTGTCACCAAACTCCGCCTCGGTCAGTCGCCGCTTCGATCGGGCCAGCCGTTTCCGATCGACGCCCATGGCATCGTCAAGCGGAGATCCGGACGACTCCGGTTTTGAATCCAGCTTCGGACTGGAGGGTTTGGGCTTCATAGATCATCACGGCGGAAGGAAGGGTCACGCGCTATGGTAGGAGCGGTTAAACCCGAGGAAAAGTTCGCTGGTTTTTTTTTGATCTGGCATCCCATGCTCCCGGCCGTACATGGGGAACGGGTTTCACCCCAGACTGGTCTTTGACTAAGCTCAACGGGCAGACTGATAATCGAAAGTATCCCCTGCGGAGGCCGCCGATGAAACGACGAAGACTGACTCTTGAGAATCTCTCGCCGCGTCTTGCGATGGATGGAGCGTTCGGCGTTGAAATGGCAACGACGCTTCCACTTCCCAAAGACACGAGTGGCGATGGGGTCATCACTCCACGCGATGCGCTGCTTGTGATCAACGCGATTGCTCGTCAGGAAGGCGTCGAAGTGCCGGCATTTGAACAGATTGGTGCCAGAGTGGACGCAAATCGAGACGGACGACTCACTCCGGCAGACGCGTTGGTCGTGATCAATGACCTCGCTCGGCTTCAACGCGCACAGAACGAGTTGGATGACGCGCGGGCGCGGTGGAAAGAAAATGGGTACGACAACTACAACATGATTCAGTTTTCCTACGGTGCGATTATCCTTCCTGGCAATCACATCGCCGTGCGAAACGGGGAAATGGTCTCTTCTGGAAGCGTGGTCGAACGTGGAATCTCATCCGGCCAGAGCTTTACTGTCGAGGAACTATTCGGTCGAATTCAGCTTGCAATCCAGGAACAATACAACTCGATCCAAGTCACCTACGATCCCACCACCGGTGCTCCAACTTCGATCTATTTTGATCCGCTGGGGCTTGCGATCGACGAAGAGCATGGTTTTGGGATCACATCACTGGAAGAAGTTGCCGCAGCACGAGAAAGCGTGGGCGAGTCCCTGGCATCGGCCAGGCAGGCCTGGAACTCTTTCGCACCACTCAATTACGACCTCAGCTATTCCAGTCTCGCGCAAGCTGGGCTGAGCACCACACAAGTCAGGGTGCGCGGGGGGGATTTCCTTTCAGACGAGGGTGGTGACGGTCGATTGGACGAGAACCTCATCGACTCTCGCGACCTCAGCGTCGAGGGTCTTTTTGACCTGATCAGCCTGGCCGTGCGCCAAGACTTCGATGTGATCGATGTTCACTTTGATCCGATTCGAGGCGTGCCAACCTTCGTCTCGCTGAACGCCTTCGAGAATGTTGCAGATGGCAAACTGCGGATCGGTTCGGTTGACTTCATCGTTGCTTAAGGGCTTGCAAGTTCGAGACCAGAAAGAAGCGACCTTGACCAAAAGACAAAGCCTGACGCATGACGCCAGGCTTTGCTTGCGAGTAGGGCTGGTAGGGTCACTCGCTTCTACGTTTTAGCCCGTTTTTCCCGGCGTTATTCTGCTGTGAAATTCGCGAG
>JBCBOO010000435.1:0-3209 GCA_039821235.1 Planctomycetota bacterium | reverse complement strand
TCATTGTCCGACCACTGTTCGCGATTAGCGAGCTTGATCAATTGATCCATCAACTCGGCATAACGCTGCCAACGGTCGGGAATTGAAAGGGATGGTGAATCCGGCAAGAAGGTCAATAAAGTGCAGATCGCTTCTGATAGGCGGGCCTGGACATCGGCGTGGTTTACCCACTTTGAAGAATAAGCAACCTCGAAGATACTTCGGCAAATTCGAATCCATTCGGTGCTATCGACTTCATGACTGACACTCCGATCGATTTCAGTGAACTTCATCAGCCAAGTCGCAGAATTCAAACATTGCAAGATCAGGTAAGCATCGTCGGTCAAGCTTAGATGTTCTAGTCGACTGATGGCACGGCCGATCCATTTCGTTGTCCTACCTTCTCGCGGTATCGGTCCGGTATCCGATTTAGATACCAACTCACCTACCACGTATGTCGAGTTTTGCAACAGAACTTTCTGGATGCGGTTGTGATGGTCTGAGTCGCAACCGATCCGATACAGTCGGTCCCTCAGCGACTCCAAGGATTCAAGCGTTAAATCAGCGGCGGTTGCGGCGTACCAGGCTCCGCGCCAGAGTAGGTTGTGTCCACCAGCCATCACCTTGATTTGCTCGATCGGGCCATCTACCTGATCCGCGAGTTCGCCAGAAGATTTACTCGCGATTGCAATCCAGTCACAAGCAATCGAGAAACCACTCGAGAGATGTTCTAGCAGTTGTTTTTCTGTTTCATCTTCGTTCTGCGCATCAGGCCTTTCGGCAACCATTCGCTCCATTTCCGCGAACAACTTATCAAGAAGTACCATGCCACCGTCGAGCGGGAAGTCGCACACGATTCTCCCCAGCGATTCTAGGGTCCTCGTTGGATCAAGCCGCAAGCAACGGGCAACCCAATCATCGCAGTTGGGTGTGGTGACCTGGTTTTCAAAATCGCTCAGATGGAGTGGGCGCTTCGGCGATGAACCAGCGCGATTGAGTTGATTGACGACTAGCCGTTCTCCCAGCAGGTCCGGTTGAATTGCTTCTAGAAAAACGGATTCGTTGGAATCAGAACGCCGTCGGAGATCGTGCTGGCGACAAAACGCCTTCCACGCTTCTTCATCTAGTATGCGTTCGTAAAACGGTTTGTCGGTTGGAAGGTGAGCACCGCCAGCCAGAGTAGTGAGCGCGAATGCTCGTTCTAACTGCTCGAGCTCATCCCATTTCTGAGCGGATTTTTTAGGGTCTTCCCTGATCTCGGCGCGGATCAATTTTGACCACTGGTGGTCCCTTTCATATTCCAGCATCTCATCAAGTAATTCTCCTAATCCCTGGTCGTCGCCAACAAAGCAGTTGATCCGTTCCGGTCTGCGAGCGAAACAAATCGCCAACACTTGCAGCGAAAGCATTCTTCCGCCGCCAGTCAAACGATCGACCTGATCCCAAAATGCTTCGTCCTCCAGGGGAGGAAGTTTGACACGATTTCCCTCAACCACCAGATCCAAAATCGATTGCACCGTTTCCGGCCAGTTTTCTCGCGGCGACGGGGAGAGCTCGAGCAATTCATGTTTTTCGACCAGCATTTTCTCATCTCCGCGAGTCTTTTGAGACTTTTGTTCGCTCGCCGGAATAGCCGATTTGAAGCTCGCCTTCAGCATGTCCAGTCCCACGCCGATGTCGATTTGATTTTCAGGCTGATCCTCGGGCTTTGTCTCCACGAACAGCGAAGAACGGATGGTCGTTCGCAGTGATCCATCCGCTCCACCGACTAGTTCAACGTCGTCGATCGTCGCCATCGTCGGACTGGACGCGGGGCGATCCAAGAAGAGCAAACGGATTTTCACACCGGTGTTGAACCCCTTCCTTGTCAGTCGTTCAAGGAGGGTTAGGACGTGCCTGCTCAACAACGGTGAATAGTCGACAATGATCAGGGTCGAGCGAACCGGATTCCAGGCATCGGCACGACCATCGATCAGCCATTGGTGAATGCTTTCGCGATTCCTGGTGTCAAGGCGGAGCACGTGCCAGCGATTCCTCCAGCGATGTGCCAAATCTTGGGCGAGACGAGTTTTTCCGACGCCGCCTTCACCAACAATCCCCCACCAGCGAAACGGCTGGTGATCGCCAAGGAAGGCATCCAAGCGATCGCATGTTTGGTTATCGCGAATGAACGGCAACCACTCCTGGTCCGGTCTCAGGTCAGCGATACGGATCTTTGACGCCGAGCGTGAGGGTGACGTGGACGATGGAAGCGGGTTGGAATGAGGCGGTCCGTCCGGCACATTTTCTGCGTGGCGAATTCGCTCCAGCAGGGATGGGAAATCGGAAATTCGCGTTTCACGACTCGCGGTCGTCTGGTTGACGATCTCGGCAAAATACAAAGGAACCTGTTTGACGTCCGCCATCGAACAGGATGAACTTCGACGGTCTTTCGATGACTTGAGAGCATTTGGATCGCGACCGACCAAGATTCTCCACGCAAGTTGTCCCCAGGAATAAACTTCGTCAACGGAGTCGACTGGCAAACCGTGTTCGGACTCGGGTGACGAAAAGGTTTTCGTACCGCAGCCGCTGTTGCCGGAGCTTCGTTGGTCGAAGCGATCGATGGCGAGTCCAAAGTCACTGACCAAGGGAACATCATCGCTGGTGATCATCACGTTCGATGGTTTCAGGTCACGATGCAGTATGTTGACGTCCAGCTCATTCAGCTTTGCCATCGTGTCGGCAACTTGCACCAAAAAATGCCGTCCCTGTTCGAACGGGATCTGACCGCCCGATCGACATCGGCGACTTTCTAGGGAGTCCTCGCACCAGGGCATCAGGACCCAAATCGGGTGATCACGGTAACGATCTTCGCCATCCGGTGTGTCCAACATGGCGTGCAGGATCCTGTCCGCCAGTTCCCCGATCGGTTCCATCGGCGCACCGCAACTCTGCGGGGGGAAATCACCCAAGAGATCAGCGTACATTTCTCCTTTGAGAGCGTGATCGAGACAGGGCATGACGCCCGGGATGCCTTTGTGGTTGGACAGGAAATCGAGCAGAAGTATTTCAATGATCCATAGCCGCAACTGGAGGTCCAATCTGGCATTGCCAGCGGCTGTCAGTACTTCGCGAGTGGCCTCTTTCCGCTGGTCGTTCCAGAGCGGAATCTTCAATGCGAACAACTGAGACTGGCAATCAGCCGAAGCGTTCTGCGTCTTGTAAACCGTCCCCATGCCACCACGTCC
>JBCBOO010000434.1:0-3227 GCA_039821235.1 Planctomycetota bacterium | reverse complement strand
TTTCGTCCGCGATGCGTAGTTCGTTTTCGTTTTCAGCGATCCGAAAAAAGCATGATGCGTAGCCTTCGTGGCAGGCAGCTCCGGTTTGCTCGACCAACAGCAGGATGCTGTCCTGGTCACAATCAACGCGGACCTCTTTCACCATTTGGCGGTGACCACTCGTCTCGCCCTTTCGCCAAAGTTCTCCGCGACTCCGGCTGAAATAGACCGCTCGGCCAGTTTGAATTGTCTCCCGAAGTGCCTCTTCGTTCATCCAAGCCATCATTAAAACGCATTTGGTGCGCGAGTCTTGGGCAATTGCCGGGAGAAGCCCATTCTGGCCGCGAGAAAAATCGGCAACGGTGGGGGCGAGTGGTTTGGCCAACGTGGTCGCTCTTATTGGCGGCGAGTGTGGGTCCGAAGATGGACTCGAATTATACGATTATCCGCCAATGACGGAATCGTCCGCACACCGGATCAGCCTCCAATGCGGCCCTGCCGATAGACGAAGAGGGAAACGGGTGATGCCAGAATGATCCCACTGCGTCTCAGAATGAGCGGCCTTGCGATTCCAGGGAGCGGCCAGATCCGCATGCAAGCTAGAAAGCTGACGATCGTTATCCCGGTGCGGAACTGCCAAAACGAGGTTGCCGAGACGATACGGGAACTCTCCGAGCAGCTGGCCGAAGTTCGTTGCGGAGAGAATCCCGTCACTTGGGAGATCATCGTCGTCGATGATGGGAGTGCCGATCAGACCGCCATCCACGTCCGCCAATACGCGGAGCTGAATCCGGCAGTTCGTCTGATTTGCCATCACCGTCCGCGCGGTTTCGAAGCCGCCGGCCAAAGTGGCTTGGACCGATCCGTCGGCGAATTCGCGTTTATCGTTGAGAACGCGGGACAGATTGAAGTCGAAGATGTAGAGACCTTACTACGTCTCTGTCACTCCGACGAAACCATGTTTGCGGCCCGAATCCAGCGGCGAGCGGTTCCTGTCGCAGCGCCCTTGTCTCGCAGAATCAACCTCTGTGGGTTTGATTCATCGGATTTGAGCTGCGAATCGCTACCGATGCGAGCCGCGATCCAGGTCATTCGCCGCTCAGGCTTGCACGCGTTGGCTGCGCGGAATGTGCCGCCGCCAAAAATGACAACACACGTCAGGCATTACTCCGAGCAGAAACGCAGCTCGAATTAGCCATCCCAAGCGGACTAGCGGATCTTCTTGCTCGGGCTCTGCGACGGTTCTGCGCGGCTTTCTTGCAGCTTGCCTTCAAATCGACCAGCAACGGCCGATCGGAGTTGAGTCGTGCTGATCGACGTGACGTTCCCGTGGACGGTCTCGATCACGATGAAAGACTCAGGATTTTCTGCATTCGACGTTTGACTGGAAATCATTTTTGCTTCTCAGTTGGAGTAAGGCTTCCTCAGTCGAAAAGAAGCCTGCTCAAATTGTTTGCACGCGGAGATCCCTCCCTTGCAATACTTTACTCGTGCAAGATCCGTTCCAAACACGATAAATTATCAAGTCATTGACGAAACTCTCGGAATGATTGACACTCGCACGATGACCGATTCGCACTTGCTTCCTTGCCCGGACCATTCGACCGCCTTGCCGATGATCGGTTGGAGGGAGTGGCTTTCCTTACCGGATCTCGGCATCAAGTTCGTCAAAGCCAAGATCGATACGGGGGCAAGGTCGTCCTCCCTGCACGCATTTGATATCCAGCTCAACGAGCGAAACGGATCCCCCTGGGTCAGTTTCAAGGTCAACCCGGTTCAGCGGAAGCAAGCTCGGGTAATCGAAGCATCCGTACCCGTTTTTGATACCCGCGAGATTCGAAGTTCGAGTGGCGAGAGCCAGTTGCGGCCGGTGATTAGGACACCGATCATTCTGCTGGGACAGCGTTTCGAAATCGAATTGACATTGGCGGACCGCTCGCAGATGGGGTTCCGGATGCTGCTCGGACGTGAAGCTTTCCGGCGTCGGTTCCTGATTGATCCCGGACAGAGTTACCTGGGCGGAATTCCCAAACGAAAAAAATCGTAACTCGACACACACGAACAACTGAATGAAACTTGGCATTCTTTCTTGCAGTCCCAATTGCTACAGCACCCGTCGTCTTCGCGAAGCCGGCGAGCAGCGTGGGCACAAAATCAAAGTGCTCAACACGCTTAAGTTTGCAATCGATCTTGAACGTGGGCTCCCGGATTTGTATTTCCGCCAACGGCAACTGAGCGACTACGATGCGATTTTGCCTCGTATCGGTGCTTCGATTACGTATTACGGAACCGCGGTCGTTCGTCAGTTTGAGCAGATGAATGTCTTCTCCACAAATTCCTCTTCGGGAATTGTCAATTCACGTGACAAGCTGCGGAGCTTGCAGATTCTCAGCCGACATCAAATCGGAATCCCACGAACCAGCTTTGTTCGTGATAAACGTGACGTGATCCCGGCTATCGAGCGTGTCGGCGGCGCGCCGGTCATCATCAAGCTGCTGGAAGGGACGCAGGGCCTTGGCGTCTTGTTAGCAGAAACGTTGAAGTCTGCCGAAGCGATCGTCGAGCTGTTGCAGAGCCAGAATCAGAACGTGTTGATTCAGAAGTTTGTCGCGGAAAGCAAAGGGCGTGACATTCGAGCGTTCGTCGTGGGGGATCAAGTCATCGCGGCCATGCGAAGGGTCGCACAGGGGCAGGAGTTTCGAAGCAACGTCCATCGTGGCGGTCTAACCGAGCCGGTCGAGCTGAGTGATGAATACCGTCACACTGCGCTGCGTGCCGCACAAATCATGGGATTGCGTGTCGCCGGCGTCGACATGCTCGAGGGTAAGGACGGACCGCAAATCATGGAAATCAACTCTTCTCCTGGCCTGGAAGGCATCGAACGTTGCACTCAATTAGATATCGCCGGCGCGATCGTTGATCACATCGCCGCACACGTTGACTTCCCCGAACTTGATCTGCGTCAGCGTTTAACCGTCAGCCGAGGCTATGGGGTTTCTGAATTGCTCATTCCGGAAGGAGCCGACATGGTTGGAAAAACAATTTCAGAAAGCGGGCTGATGGACAAGAGTGTCAATGTGCTCACGCTCTACCGAGACGCCACCGTGATTCCCAATCCTCGAGGTGATCGGGAGCTCTTTGCCGGTGATCGGTTGCTCTGTTTTGGCAAGCTGGAAACCGCTGTCATTACACATAACACCATTGAAGATGCCTATCAGCGTCCCACTCAAACTGTTGGTGGTGTATAT
>JBCBOO010000433.1:0-3265 GCA_039821235.1 Planctomycetota bacterium | reverse complement strand
CTCAGTGCGGGCTCTGCCCAAGCAAGCGGGAGCCTTTCCATCATCCCGATCCAACTCAAAGGAGTGAGCTTCGATGAACTTCCGTCCCCGCCGTCCTGATGTACCACCTCCGTGGCCACCATTCATTCCGCCGTTTGATCCACCGGGAAGCGAGCCTCCGTATGTTCCGCCAGATCCGGACCCACCGGAAGGCTCAAGCGCCGACGATAGCACGTCTAGTTCCGAATCACGTCCCGACTGGTGGCCCGAGGATTGGCCGTGGCCGCCGGAACCCGAAGAGCCCGTAGAGATCCTCGCGCCGCCGCCCATCCACACGTGGCCGCGACTGCCGCCCGATCATCCCTACCACGTGCCGCCCGGCTATTCCGCGCCGGACAACTTGCCGCCAGGTCATCCCGGCGAGTACTACCCCGACATGCCACCCGATCCAGTCTTGTATCCGGCGGACGATGACACGGGTTCTGTTGGCGACGAGAGTCAATCCTGACTGCTTTCATTTCTGCCAATACTGGGGCTGGTCGAGAGCTCTGCAGCAGCGGACTATTCCTTGGTTGTTTTCGATCGCTCTGGGTTGGAGTTCTTTGACCATCCATGCGTCAGCGTTCTTGGGCAGAATCGGATACGGAGCGTCGAAACCTTGCACGCCGGCTGGAGCGAAGCCGAAACGTGAGTAGTATTTCGGGTAACCAAGGACAAAGATCAACTCGACGCCCTTCAACTCGAGCTGGGCAAGAGCCTCGTTAACAATCTTTGTGCCAAGACCGCTTCCTTGGTGATCGGACGAGACCGCAAGTGGAGCGAGTATCTGTGCAGACACTTCACTCGGCTCAACCCGAACAGCCGTAAAGAGGACGTGTGCGACAAGGTCATCGCTTTGCTCGGCGACGAATGAATGGATTGGTTCGGCCGTTGGATCGTCGAGCATCTCGGAAACGAGTGCTGCGATGGCCTCGCCGTCTTCGTCACCGAAAGCTTCGCGATGGACGGCGAGGATCGGGGCGCGATCGTCGAGCGTAGCCGATCGAATTTGAGTTGCACTTGAATTCATGTTCGTCGCGTTTGCGGAAAGTTTTGCGTTTGGCTGATCTTCTTCGTGAAGTCATTCTACGAATTTGGACGATTCGGAAATCATGCGAGTACAAAAGCGAGACCAGATTCGTTTGACTTCTGTGCGAAACATGGCAGAGTTTATCCTAGACCGATGAAATAATCTCGCGGCCCAACGCATCTAGTTTTGCACAGGTTCAAAGAAATGAGATTTTTCGCGAACCATCCGTAGGCAACAGCGTCTATTACCCCAGAACCGGCAAACGCTGGTCCACACACGTCACACCCAGACAAGCGAGTAAGAGCTTTCTGATGTTTACCAAACAGCAATCAAGTCGACTCGAACGGATACACGAAGGGAATGCCTTCGGCGGTAGCGTTTTGGCCAGTGAAAATGATCACTTAGCCAATACGTTCCAGCCCGGTAATTCCTCGTATCGATTGCTCACGTGACACTCGCTTCAAGCGAACTGCTTTCTACATGAAGGCTCGGTGTCACACAGGCATCGAGCCTTTTTTCGTGTCCGCAAACGAGCGGAAATCCCCATTAACAGATATGGGCTGGTAGCTGAGACGGTCTAGCGGCGGTCTGAAGAACCGCAGACGAGGATTCGAGCGCCTCCCGGCCCACTGACAAGGAAGATATGCGCCGACGGAATTGGCAACACACATCGGATACAGGTGCAGATGGAAGCACGCCTGCTTTGGGAGCAGGAGGATCTCGGTTCGACTCCGAGGTGTCCGACTTCGGCGGAAACAAATGGTAGTCGAGGGCTGGTTGTCCAGGCCTTGCTGATAACGAGGTTGTGCCGAGTTCGATCCTCGGGGCTACCACTTACGACAACGAACACATTGGAGAACACAAACATGCTTCAGCGATTGAAACGCATACCCCAGATCATTCTTGGGGTTGTGGTGTAACTGGCAGCATGACGGACTTTTAATCCGTTCGGTGAGGGTTCAACTCCCTTCGGCCCCATTGGCTACGCATCGGCGTGTAGCTCAGGGGTGAGAGCGGCGTCCTTATAAGGCGACGGTCGCGGGTTCAATTCCCGCCACGCCGACTGAAACGAAACAACGACAATAACACAATTTGGGATTGTGGCAGACAAGGTAATGCATCGGTCTCTTAAACCGAACGATGTGAGTTCGATTCTCACCGGTCCCACTGAATAAATACAAGCACTGATCGTCTAGCGGCAAGATACCTCCGTCGTAACGAGGGGACGTCGGTTCAATTCCGACTCGGTGCTCTTTGGATGCCTCGTGCATCTGTGATCTTTGACAATTTGGTTGTGATGCAATTTTGCGCCCATGATGTAGCGGTAGCCTGCTGCCTTGCCATGGCGGAAGTGTGGGTTCGACTCCCACTGGGCGCTTTGCGGGATGGAGCAGTTGGTAGCTCGCCAGGTTCATACCCTGGAGGTCGATGGTTCGAGTCCGTCTCCCGCCACTTTACATTCCGGTGGGTCCTGTGCTGGTACGGGAGGGCGACTGTTAATCGCTTAGTCGCAGGTTCGATCCCTGCCGCCGGAGCTCTCAATCTTTGGTTTGCGATTCTCTCCGGCGCGTAGACGCGACGTGGGCCTTTGAAGCCCGCTGATCGGGTGCGATTCCCGGACGGAGTGCTTCTTAATGGTGTGAAATACCGAGGCGGCAACTGCTGGTCGTTGCACCTGACTCTGAATCAGGCACACACAGGTTCGATTCCTGTCCTCGGCGCTTGTTGGAAAATTGCGGGTATAGCTTGGAGTAAGCGGTGTGGTTTGGGACCACGCATGGACATTGTGCGACTCACTGATACCCGACTGTGGCCAGATCTGGTGCTGGTTTCCAGAGACTCACTGTGAATGAGTTTGTCGCCGGTTCAATTCCGGTTGGTCACCCTGAACCACATCGGTGGTAAGTCCCTCAGGGAAGGGAACTTGATTGTCTATCAAGTTGCTGCGGGTTCGACTCCCGTTGCCATCGCTCTCACTATGCCGCATTCGACTACTGGCTAGGTCGGCTGTCTTTCTAACAGCAGGAGGGAGATCGAAACTCCCATGCGGTACTCGCTTCAAACGAAGCAAAACGATGGCGTGGTAGATTCTGATGGCAGAATCGCTTGGTTCTCAGCCAGGAGTCCGCGGGTTCGATTCCCGCTCACGTCACTGCGAGCAATCGCAACACTCGGAAGTCACCCGGCCGGATGAGGACACTGTCTTGAAAACAGCTG
>JBCBOO010000432.1:0-3267 GCA_039821235.1 Planctomycetota bacterium | reverse complement strand
CCGAGGGCGCAAACGTTGACGTACGTCGTGTCCTGACCCGGATTCTTAATGAGTTGAATCAAGCGGATGTAGCATCCATTGGTTGGCAACTTTGGCCCGTTAGCATCGCACCCACCCACTATCGCGAAGCTTTCGACAGAGTGAACGACGTACCGATCGAAGAAAGGAAAGCGACGACTATCGTTGTCAAGCTCCCCGCTTCTTGCATTCATCTCGCTCACAAAGTGTTCGCTGGATCTTGGGTAGCTGACAGAAGACTTGGCGAGAGCGTGGTCGTTCTGATCGAACCCGAGGCGCCCCCCCCGGGTCGATAGGTTCTTCCTGACTGGTCTCTCATTCTCCCTGCCGCGAAAGATATCGACTTGTTGGAGAGAGTTTGTTTAGCGCGATGCGCGTTGAGATCGGCGACCGTTTTTCGATGCTGGGAACTTGGGCGGATCCGCGAAACAAGAGTCGCCGATCTGAATGTGATAGCCGATGTTGCAGGGCTTCGTCGGTGCGAGTGAGCAACCACCGCAGCCGGCGGTTGTCCAGTGTTCGCATGATGCGTTGCAGTGAATGCGGATAAGTGATCGCCGCTGAATGTCTGCTAGCTCGAGCTCGGTCTTCGGCGGCTCGGGATGTGCCGTGTCACCGCATGGGCAAGGGTAGTGAACGAGATCTTCGGAAACGTGAAATCGCTTTCCGCATCCAACGCAGATCAAAGTTGCCATTCGATTGTGATGCTGGTTCCAAGCACTAGATTTTGCCCGCGCGACGATTGGAGAAAAATGCCGTTGCAGGTGCCAACAAGCGTTTCGAACGCATCGCCTGACGCGACGAGCACGGATTCATCGGGCACGTCATTCATCGACGTCTGCCCGACGTTCGTCGCGAAGATCTCTGTAAACCGTCTAGCACTGCTTGGGGTGTTGCAGAATTCTTGCTTGCCCACAACGCATGAAACTGTGAAGTCAAGATCTGGTAGCGGGTAGGGTTCGGTCGAAAGTTGAATTGACCTGTTCGACTGGCCATCGAATGGATCAAACCGACCTGACAGACTGAGCGTCAACAACATCGCAGGATTATTGGCGTTGTCGATATTTGCTCGCAGTTGGTTGATGTAAATCTGCTCGCCCTGACCATCTTCGATTGGACCGAGTCGATGGATTGACTGTAGCGGACTCGCTCCATTCGCACCGCTGAGGAACTTTCCGTTGAATGGCTCCGCTCCGCCAATCTCTAACGGGGTGTCCCAAGGGAATGGATTGTTGTCGAGATCTCGATAGCTGTCCTCGATGTAGTCGTATCCGGTGTAGGTGATGTTCGGGAAGTAGAAAATGTCTTCGCCGCTGTTGAGTGGATCGCCTAGGTATTCGTGGTTGTTCGATGCCTTTTGATTCATCTGGTAGGGAACGACCCAGTTCGGGACGTCCCAGCAATCAAGCGAGCTAACGAGTGCACCTTGCCCGTCGTACACATATCGAACTTGCGAGCTTGTCAGCGATGGGTTCGTGATCCGTGCGTTTGTCCAGGTGCACGAAAATGCCGCGACTGGATCGGCAACCTTTGGGAGCACGTAAGCAGCGGAGCCATAGTTGCCGACGACATAGATCAGCGTGTGCGTTGGTGTGGCCCGAACTCGCACTTCTTGCTCGAGCGGCGTCCGCGTGGTCAAGCCGGTTTTCATGTTGACGGCGGTCCCCGATGGATTGACGTCGACCGTCTGGGCATCGGCATCGCAAACGAACACGTCCCCGTTGATCGTGAGTTCGACTTCGCCTTGCGTGAGCGTGAATCGAAACTCGTACGCTTCGCAATTGATGAACGACGCGGGAGAGACTTCGCCGTTGAGGTCGAAGACGATATCGGATTCCTGGCCTGGTATGACTGGTTGGGGAATCTTATCGATGGTCCCGGGGCTGACCGCTGTCCAGTCGCTTGCGTTGTCGAGTGAGACTGCAATGCAGCTTGTGCAACCGTCACCGCAGCCGCAGGGGTCTCCGGGGGTGTGCTTCTTTTTCATTAGGTCGCTGGGCAGTAGTCGACGTCGGCGACCAGGCGTGTCGCGGCGGTCTTGGCTTGGATGTAGGTTTCCGCGGAAACGCCACCGGATGCACCGTCGGCTAAGTTCCAAACGGTCTTTTGGATTCCGGTGATCGCTTCGAGGTCTCCGTCGTTGTTGATCCAATAGGCATCGCAGAGCGCGGATCCGCATGCGTTGCCGGATCGTGCAGGAATGCCGCCGACCGGTGTTCGGAAAATCCAGCCGTCGGCGAGTGGCTTTAATAGCACCATCGAGATCGTCCCGGATGCTCCGTGCACGATCTCGATCGACGTGGGATCAGTCGTCGAGTCTTGGGGCCCATACTTCGTAGGCGACGGGTCGGGCTCGGCCATGCGGACGTGATCATCGCCGGCGGTAAAGTTGACGAGCGCGGGGGCGATGCCTCGAATCACCGCCTTGCCGGTCTTGCCGGCCGGGATCGATTCGCACAATGCGATCGGCGTTCGCAGCGGATTGTCTTCCGGAGCGACGGCCTCGAAAATCGGTTCCTGCATGGCGGCAGTCGACTCGATCACCATTTGCCCAAGTCCGACGATCGCGAAGCGTCGCATCGGCTTTGCTGTGGTGTTCTTCACTTTGATGTAGAGCGCACCATCGTTTTCGAACATCCCGAGCGGAACGTTACCGCTGCCGGATGATTGTTGTTTGCTTTGCTGGATCAGCTTCGACGCGTCGGTGAAGAACTGCAGCGGAAGCGTCGGGTTGTAGCCCTTCTTGAACACTAGCGGCCCTCGGCTTTCTCGCGGACTCTCTCGGCTGCCGCCATCGCGGATTCGTGGAACGCCGAGGCGTCGTCGGCATATTGGTGCGTGACTCCGAGCTCGGTCGGCTTGTTGACAGTTGTCAACCTTGGAAACGCGGCTTCGATTTTGCGACCTTGTGGCAGGTTCTTGCGTTGGATGAACGAGCTCGCATTCCGGACGTTCGACGGGATCAGGATCGGCGGGCAGAGCCATGCCGGAAGCATTGCCGTCCAGCGAAGCGGTAGGCATGGCCGCGGCACCGGATCGCAGAGCACCATCTGTTGCACGTCGATGCCTCGCTCGCCCAGCTCGTTTGCCAAGCGGATCGCACCGTGGCCCGCTCCCCAGCTGTACGCGTAGATTCCGACGGCGAGCGGCGTCTCGTGAATCTGGGAGAGCAACCAGGCGTGCTCGGCAATGGTTGTCCAATGAGCCCGCCACGGGTGCATGAATACGCGAGACCTGGCGTCACGCGAG
>JBCBOO010000431.1:0-3329 GCA_039821235.1 Planctomycetota bacterium | reverse complement strand
GGCCTTCGCACCCAAACCGTGGTCGATGGCATCCCGTCGATGTGAAGTCGACGGACGCAGACGCAAATGAAAAGCTTTGGGAGCGAGGGAGTTTGAGTGGTTTTCCGGTTTGTAGTATGGCTCTTTGGAAGCTCGTGGGTTTCTCGTTCACGTTTAGTCGAAAACGTCTTTCGGCGTCTTTTTTCCTGCTCCCAATTTCCTTCCGGCGGAAGCTCAATCTGGACCAGTCCCGGGCGAGCGAAGGAGGCGATCGTTCCGGTGAGGTAGGTCGGCTTGGGATTACCGGAACCCGGTATCGCTCACCGCCGGATCACGTTTTGGTCGTTGTTGGTTGGCGACGACGGATACGGGGCTTCGACTGGTTTTGGTTCGGGATCGTTGGGGAGAAGGGAGGAGAAGTGAAGTTTTAGTTGAAGTGGTGTTGCTGTTTTATTTGCGGGTCCCGTCACGGAGTGCCGGGGCGACATTGGAGCTTCAACTTGAACTTCAACTGTCTGGTGCTGGGATACTGGGGAAGTGGGAGGCAAGTTGAAGTTCGAGTTTAAGTTGAGGTTGAAGGGGTGGTTTGTGGGTGGCTCTGGGGCGCGTTTACTGCCGTCGTGAAAGAAAGTCTGACTAACCTCCGCTCCGAACGTTGCTAAACTGTGCCCTGATCGTGCGGCCGGAAAAGGGGAAGGGACGATGGGACTTGTTTTCGTTGACGTTTCACCGCCCCAACCGTCAAGCCGGGCGCCGAAGGCCTGTAACCCAGTATTGTGGAGCCAAATTCATTGACTGATGATGACATGGACACCGCGACCGCGGCAAGTTCTTCGATCGATGATGCGGGTGGAAGCGTCAATTCATCGAAGAATGTTGTACTGGGTGAACAGGATGCAGTGAGCACACACGATGCCTCGGCCAAGGAAGTGTCTTCGGCGAGCGTCGCCCAAAGCCCTGCCGAAGGGACGGAAAGCCCATTCGCGTTCCCCGGCGACGCACACAAGCTGGACCCCGGCCATGTGCGTGCGGAGCGGCTCGCATACTGCCTGCTATTCGGAACCATCACGCTCTTGGTGCTTCTGTCGGTCAACGGCGTAACGCTCGCTATGCTTTGGCCGCCGGGCAAGGCCACGTTGATCGTGTTGGCGGTCAGCCTGGTTGTGCTGCTTGGGATGGGTTGGGTGTGCCTCGTGCTTCCCAAAGTGCTTTACGAACGAACCCGTTGGCAGGTCACGGATCAAGGCTTTGAAATCCGCAGCGGGCTGTTTTGGAAATCCATTCACGTGATTCCACACGATCGCGTGCAACACACCGATGTAACACAAGGACCGCTTCAGAGACGGTTCGGGATTTCCACCCTGACGATCTACACCGCCGGGACGAGCCATGCGTCCGTAACACTGGAGGGGCTCGCGTACTCGGTCGCCTGCCAAGTGCGTGATCACTTGATCGCGCTGCATGGTGGTCATCGTGGAAGGGCGACGATCGTCTCCGGCACCCCGGCGACGTCCTTCCCTGAAACGGCAAGCGACACCGCTAAGAAAGGCATCGCTAGCGGAGACGCTGATGACTGAGACGACTCACGAGCCCTCTGACGAATCAAGCCAACCGAGCGGCGGCGCAAGCACCGAGTCAACGGCTTCGAACTTGGCCGCCACCGAAGTTGCCACCGAAGTGCTGGCGGGCCCGCAGCGATTGCATCCAAGCTCGATCATCTTTGGGGTTCTCAAGTATCTTCGGCAGTTTGTCGTCGCCATCTTCTTTGCTCTGTTCCTAGCCTCCAGCGGCAACAAAATCGGTGCGTGGCTTGCCACGATTGCATTGCTACCGGCCGCAATCAAGTCGATCATCGATTACTTCCTGCTGCGTTTTGAGATCGTCGACGGAGAATTACGAGTCCACGAGGGTTGGTTGATGAAACGAGATCGTGCGGTGCCGATCGAGCGGATTCAGAACCTTGATCTGGTCCAAAATCCGCTGCACCGCTTGCTGGGTGTCGCGGGTGTGCGGGTGGAAACCGCGTCTGGAAAAGAACCCGAAGCGGTGCTCAATGTGTTACGACTCGACG
Source organism: Planctomycetota bacterium (assembly GCA_039821235.1). GTDB lineage: Bacteria > Planctomycetota > Planctomycetia > Pirellulales > Pirellulaceae > Stieleria. The sequence continues at coordinate 1,279 of JBCBOO010000431.1, read as the reverse complement.
ACATCGCCCGCTTGCGAGCGAGCCTGTTCGGACGGGAAAACGCGGCCCAGAATGCCGCACTCTCCGCAGCTTCCGCACGAACAACGAGCATCGATGCGTCGGCGCTTGGCGAAAACACGGAACCCGGTGCGGCGTCTTCGGCGAGTTCGTCCGAACATCAACACGCGGATGTAGTGTTGACAGCATCGCCAGCACGACTGGCCGCGTACGGCATGGTCAGTTTTCGAGGCTTGGTCGCCGTGCCAATTCTCTTCGGCTTGTATTTCCAGTTCCAACCCGGGCAATGGTACGACTTCGATCGACTGCGTCGATTCCTGCCGGACTTCAGCGGACTGCAACTGAGTTGGTTGATGGGCGTCGCGTTGACGGTCGGTGCTTTACTGGCGATAGCCGTGGCGTCAGCGATCTGGTTTGTAACGCGTTTCTATGGTTATCAACTGCGCCGCAACGGCGACGACCTTCAGATTTCGTTCGGACTTTTTACGCGGGTTTCCGCCACCGTGCCACGCCACCGAATTCAGTTTATCAGTGTGCAGCAGAACCTCTGGGCGAAGCGTCTCGGGCTATCAAACATTCGCATCGAAACGGCCGGCGGCGCATCCGGTGAAGGCGTCAATCCGGCGGCGTCGGTTGCAAGACGATGGTTCATCCCGGTTGTGCCGACGCACGACGTCCCGCGAATCCTTAATCAGCTGCGTGATGATCTGGGCGACCATTGGGACAGCATCCCCTGGCAAGGCACTTCGTCAAAAACGCTGAAACGTTTGTTGATCATTGCCGGTCTCGAATCGCTCGTACTGGGTGCGATCGGTCTCGCGATGTACCGTCCGTGGGGCTTTCTGATTGGAGTCGCCGCGTTTGCGTTGCTGGCGTTCCGAGCCATTCGTTACTCGCGATCGTTGCGAGTCTACTGCGGGGAAGATCGCATCGCGTATCGGCAGGGACTGTGGACGCGTCGCTGCAGTGTGACATTTGCCGACAAGCTGCAAACACTGCAGATCAAGCAATCTCCTTTCGATCGCCGCTGGGGAATGGCGACGCTGTTCGTGGACACCGCCGGGGCGGGGCCCGCCGAACACAAGCTCAACATGGTCTACCTGGACCAGACGTTCGCCTTTGACGCCCAACAGCGAATCGCATCGAAGGCAACGCGAGTCGGATTCTCGGGTTAATCCTTTCGGACGATGAAAATCCATGCATTTGGACAACGAGTGCGCCCCGAGCGGTCGAAAATTCGGCCTCACTGTTCATGGGCGAGGATCAACCGCTCGCCGCTGTG
>JBCBOO010000430.1:0-3337 GCA_039821235.1 Planctomycetota bacterium | reverse complement strand
GGGCTTCGGCGGACGAAACTGCGGCGCCGTTGGCTGGGCTTGCGCCGCGGAAACCTGGACCGCGCCCGACAAATCAATCGGCGGCAGGCTTCCAAAATCAATCTCACCCACCACATCCGCTACCGCAGACGGCGTCGCATCTTTGAGTGGGCCGCTGTCGTCCAGCGGATTCGAGGAGTCATCTGGCAGCGAGTGTCGCCGCTCGGTCGAAGGTCGATTCGCCAACTGGCCGGACGAACTCGTCGTGGACGAAAGCCGCTTGAGGGTCGACAGCAATTCGGCGGCCGATTCGGGACGCTCGGAAGGACGCTTGGACATCATTCGCTGGATCAACGAAACGATCGCCTTCGGGCAGTCACTGCGGATCTCTGAAACCAGCGGGATCTTGGCCGTTTGGTGTTTCGCAAGACGCTGCGCGACGCTGGCGCCCTGAAACGGCGGTCGGCCTGCCAACAGGAAATACCACGTGCAACCGAGCGAATAAATGTCAGCCCGGGCATCCACCGAATGGCTGTCGATCGCCTGCTCTGGCGCGATGAAGTCCGCCGTTCCCGTCAATCGATTGGGGGTGTCACTGGTGGACGCCGAAAAACCAATGCGGGCCAAACCCATGTCGCTGACTTTCACCACTCCGTCGCTGCGAAGCAGCAGGTTGGACGGTTTGATATCCCGGTGCACGATTCCACGTTGGTGGGCATGGGCCAACGCATCGGTGGTCTGAATCATCGCATCGAGTGACTCGGCCGGTGACATCACTCCGTCGCGCGCGACTGCACGGTGAAGATCGATCCCCTCGATGTACTCCATCACGATGAACAGCTTGCCGTCGGCCTCTGAAAAGTCAAAGGCCTGGACGATGTTCGGGTGCTCCAGCTTCGCGGACGCCCGAGCCTCTTCCTTAAAACGCTCAATCCGCCGGGCATCCTTTGACGCCTCCGCGGGCAAAATCTTCAGCGCCATCAACCGATTCATGACGGAATGCTGTGCCAGGAAGACGACGCCCATGCCGCCTTTTCCGAGCGGGCGAAGTAACTTGTAGTTGCCGAGAAAGAACCCCTTCCCCTTCCCCGAAAGAAGCTTTCGAGACTGCCAGGGCGTGATCAAATCCGCGTTGACCATGCCTTCGGCCAGACGCTCCGGAGTGAACTCCACGCTGTCTGCCATCAGCGAGACGACGACTTTCTTGACGTCAGCCAATTCCACCAGTCCGGCATGCATCGTCCGCCGCACGAAATCTCGTGAGGCGTCGTCAAGAACCGGCTCGGTCACGTTTGTTTCAACCGACATCTAATCCTGGCTGGTCAACGTTGCGGGAAGCATCATGCAATCGGTGTCCGAACGCTGGTAGGCAGACTTCCCCGGTGGAACATTATTCCGTATCGGGCAGGTCATTTTGTTAAGGATTGGTTAATACGGAGTGTCGATCAGGTGTGATTGCCGGGCAGAATCCCGGCCGATACGTCACTTCCTTCAAAAACAGCCCCTGTGGTGGTGCCGTCGGACCCGCGTAGATACGGTTCTTTTGTTCCAGTACTTCGTCGATCCACTCGGGAGACTGCTTTCCGAATCCCACTTCGGTCAACGTCCCCACAATATTCCGCACCATGTTGTAAAGAAACCCGTTCGCTTCGACTTCGATGGCGAGATGGCCGGATTGGTCAAAGTCTTCGGCCGGGATCACTTCGCAGCCGGTCACGTTTCGGACGCTCGATTTCCGCTCTGCCCCCGCGGATTCGAAGGATGAAAAATCACGAAAACCGATGATTCGTGATGCCGCGTCCTGCATCGCGGCCAAATCGACCCGTCTCCGTAACCGCCAGCGATGGCGATGTTCAAAGGGATTGCGTTGATGGCGGGCTTGCAACTGATAGCGGTAGCGTTTGCCCAGTGAGTCGCGGATCGCGTGAAAGTCCGGATGAGCCTCCGCGACCTCGGTGACCACGATCGCTTCGGGGAGACGAGAATTGATCGCCTTGAGTAAGGCATCGGTCGACGCCGTCCACCAATCGAACCGGCAACTCGCGACCTGAGCGAGTGCGTGGACGCCCGCATCGGTCCGTCCGCTGCCAGTGACGGAAATTCGCTGTCCGGTCGCCTTGAGAATCGCGTCTTGCAGCGTACCCTGGATCGTCTGCTGATCGGGTTGGACCTGCCAGCCGGCGTAGTCGGTTCCGTCATACGCGATCGTCAGAGCAAACGTTCGGGGCACGATTCAACTCGCCGGAGCGACCGACTTTTGCAGCAGTTCCGCGATCTGCACGGCGTTGGTGGCGGCACCTTTGCGAAGGTTATCGCTGACGCACCAGAACGCAATGCCGTTGCCGCCGGAGCTAATGTCCTGACGAATGCGACCGACGAAGACATCGTCTCGGCCTTCGCAGTCGCGAGGCATTGGATAATTCGAATTCGCCAGATCATCGACGACGGTGATGCCGGGCGCCGCCTCGAAAAGTTCACGTGCGTCGGCCGCGGAAAGTGGACGCTCGGTCTCCACCAAAATCGATTCACTATGCCCCACCGCGACGGGGACTCGTACTGCCGTCGGGCAAACTTGAATGCTCTCGTCACCCATGATCTTGCGAGTCTCGTACACCATCTTCATTTCTTCGCTGGTGTATCCCTCGTGCTTCTCACTTCCGATCTGCGGAATCAAGTTGAAACCAATCGGATGCTGAAAGGTCTTGGCATCGGGACGTTCGCCGCCGAGTAGCGTGCGAGTGGTGGACTCGAGTTCATCATGGCCCGCCAGTCCTGCTCCACTGGTGGCTTGGTACGTACTCACCACCACACGTCTCACACCGGCGGCCTGATGCAAGGGCATGAGAGCAACGACCATCTGCGTCGTGCTGCAGTTGGGACTCGCGATGATGCCCTGGTGGCCTTCGATCGCGCCGGGATTCACTTCGGGAACGATCAACGGGACCTTCGGATCCATCCGCCAATACCCGCTTTCGTCGACCACGATCGCGCCTTCTTTGACCGCATAGGGCGCGAACTCGGCGCTGACTTCATCGGGAGTACTCGCGATGACTAAATCCACGTCCTCGAACGCTCCCGGTTGCAGCAGTTCGATTTCGATTTCCCGGTCTCCGACCTGGACACGTTTTCCAGCCGACCTCGCCGATGCGAGGAGTTTCAATCGTTGGTGCGGAAATCCGCGCTCAATCAATTGATCAAGAACGATGCGACCGACGGCACCGGTGGCACCCACAACGGCAAGAGTCTCTAACACGATGGCTACTTAAAAACGGAAGAGCGGAGAGGAAAGGAAGTGAAAGGAAACGTCTCAGTGTCCTTTGGTTCACTATCTTCGGTTCACTGTTGGATGTCTTTAATC
>JBCBOO010000042.1:0-30335 GCA_039821235.1 Planctomycetota bacterium | reverse complement strand
CATCATCGTCAGCAGCCACATTCTTCCGGAGCTTGCCGACGTTTGCAACAAAGTCGGCATCATCGACCGGGGCGAGCTCAAGCAGAACGCAGAAGTCACCGAAGTCATTCGAATGGTTCGGGAACATATCGTACTTGTCGTCACTCCAAATCGTCGTGAGCAGTTGCAGTCCATCATGGATCTGTTGCAAAATCATGAGAAGGTTCAAGGCTGCGAACTCGGTGACGCGGCGGTTCGCATCCTCCTTAAACCTGACGTGGACGACTACAGTGACCTTCCGAAGAGACTGGTTCAGAACGACATTGACCTGAAACGGTTCTCGGAAGAAGAACTGGATCTTGAATCGGCGTTCATGGCGTTGACGAAGGGAACAAGCACACGGATGTAATCACGCCTGACTCGGGGATCTGATGGCAGAAGAATGGTTTATCAAGACGAAGACTGGCCGGCGCGGGCCTTACTCCGCGGCACAGCTTCAGCGTTACGTTGATTCCGGGGCCCTCCATCCGAACGCCGGGCTGAGTGTCGGAGATGACAAATGGATCCCGGCATTCAAAATCAAAGCGGTTCAATTCTCCGATGAAGCGTTAAAGAAAATCCAGAGCAGCAAGTCGGCGAAGGAGAGTGCTCGAGTTCGCGAGCTGGAACAGCAACTCGCGTCACTGCAAGCAGAGCTGCAGCAGCAACGCGATGAACATACGAGCAAGCTGCAGTCGCGAGAGCAAGCCTTTGCCTCGCAGCTGAAACAGCTGGAACTTGACCGCCAGGAACTGGCGAACAAGCAAGCCGAGCAAGTGAACCGTCAGGATCGCCTGCAAGAGAAAGAAGGACAGGCCGCCGAAGCGCTTCATCAAGCCGAGCAACAACAGGCGGAGTTGCTAGCGGAACGTGAAACGCTCGCCCAAGAACAGGCGAAGTTTGACCAGCAACGGCAAGAGCTCCAAGATCGTCAGGCCGAGCTGGACGAACAGTCGAAAGCATTGGAATCCGCGGCCGCCCAATCTCAATCCGAGCGGGACCAGTTTCGTGAGAAGCTGGCCGAACTGGATCAGCGCGAGAAGGACTTCGAAGAGAAACGCCAAGTTTTCGACGAGCAAGAACAACAACTCGCCGGTCGAAGCGAAGAGCTGAATGCCCGCGCCGAGCAACTCAAGCAAGCCGATGAGGAACACGCCGCTACTCAAAGGGAGCTGGAGACTCGCGCCACCGAACTCGACGAACGTTCGGCAGAGCTCGAAAGCCGCGCGGCAGAGCTCGAAAGCCGCGCGGCAGAGCTCGAAAGCCGTTCGGCAGAGCTTGATAAACGCGAAGCCGACGTGCAGCGAAATGAGGATGGGCTTCAACAACAACGCGAACAACTCGAAAGCGAATCGTCCGAACTGACCGCTCGCGCGTCCCAGTTGGCGGCGCGCTCAGGCGAACTGGACGCTCGTGCGGCAGACCTGGATGCCCAAGCACGCGAGCCGGTGTCGCAACCCGATTCGCTCACGCCCGTGCCGTCACTCGCTCCTTTTTCGGATGCGGGTGAAGCGGCGGTTGTGAATACGGCCGATGCGAAAGAAAACCTGCTTCAAGAATTCGCCGAACGACAAGCAGAACTTGCGAGACGTGAATCGGAGTTGGTCGAACGCGAGGAAGAACTCGCCGAGCGAGAACGGAGTCTTGCAACCGGGCCTTCCCTCGAAGACGCCGCATCCGAGGACTTGGCTGCGGAGACCGTGGGCTCCAATGGTCAAACGGAGGTCGACGAATCACATCACGTTGGCCAAGAAGTAACCGATCAAGACGAGGTGACTTTGCCGAGCACCTGGGAGGAAATCTTAGTCGACGATGAGCCCGACGATGCGTTTTCCGAAGACGCCTCTTCGGCTCCCTCGTTTCAAGAGACCCTTGCAGCCGAAACAGCGACGTTGACCGCAACGACCGCGAGCGACACGTCCGTCGCACAGGTCGATCTTTGGGAGTTTCGTCGGCAGCAATTCGAACGCCGTTTCGGCATGCCCAGCCGAGAACACCTTGATCCGGACACACAGATGCGGGTCGATGTGATCGTCTATCCACCCAGTGGCGATCGCGAAATGCACACTTTGATCACCAATGGGATGAGCGACTACCCAATTCCAATGCCAAACGGCCAACGAAGTGTGCGAGCGGAATTGTTGCTGTACGCCACGCAGGTCGAAACCCACGCGATTGAGATTCTGCGTGCTGCGGCGAAGATTCCTTTCCGCAAAAAACAGGGACTCTCGATCGGCACGACGGGAACCAACGAAGAGCTCCGAAGTCTATTGTCGGGAAGCAACCAGGAAGACTGCGTTTATATGCTGCCGGTGATCGAATCGGATTCCAAACCGATTCACGCGAAGGAGCAACTCGGTTCTTCCATCCAGTTGTTTTGGATGCTGACGATTTCCGCGGCAGAACGCAAGCTGATCGACAACACCGGCATTCACAAATTCCTGCCGTTGCTGGAAAAAAACAAGCATTCGGTTTACTTCGACCTGATGCGTGAATGCTACGTCAAACGCAAAGGCTGGTTCCGCCGCTAGAGCGAGTTGAATCCTCTCGCGTCGTGGATCGCTCCGCCGATCCGACTCCGCCGACTCCGAACGCCTGAAGAGAGTTGGATCGACGGAGCGATCGACTACAAAACTCAGCCCGATCGTTCGACACTTTAGCGACGTCGTTGTTAAACTGGTGGCCCCTCCGCTGGCGTGGACACCCGATTCGCCCAGCCCCCGCCTGTCTCTGTTGCCTTCCGTGGTGTTGCGATGATGGTTCGCTTGATTTTGATTGGTTTGATGACGTTGACCTGCGGGCTGCAAGTCAGCCGCGCATCGCAGCCCAACGTGATTTTCATCCTCTTGGACGACATGGGCTGGGGCGATTTCGGCGTTCTCCACCAGAACTCGATCGAAGGTCGCAAGCATCACTCGACTCCTTTCTTGGATCAGATGGCCAACGAAGGAATGCAACTACGAGCCCACTATTGCCCCGCTCCGGTTTGTGCCCCCAGTCGAGCGTCGTTGCTGTCCGGTGTCCATCAAGGCCATGCGGAAGTTCGCGACAACCAGTTCGACAAAGCCCTTGCGGACAACCACACGTTGGCGACAGTGATGAAAGCGGCGGGTTACAAAACCTGGCTCGTTGGCAAATACGGTTTGCAGGGCGGCGTCAATGGAAAAGCCGATGACAAGACCGTTGAGGACTGGCCGGCCTATCCGACACGGCGAGGTTTTGATGAGTTCTATGGATACGTTCGGCACCGCGACGGGCATGTCCATTACCCGGCAGACAAATGGAATTTGGGCGACAGCGAATCACACCGCACGCCCAAACAGGTTTGGCACAATGACCGCGAAGTCAGCAGCGGCTTATCCGGGTGCTACACCACCGACCTGTTCACCGCACGCAGCAAAGACTGGATCATTCGGCACGCGCAGGGAGACAACGCCGAGCAGCCGTTCTTCTTGTACCTCGCACTTGATACGCCACACGCGGCCCTGCAACTTCCCGCCGCACCGTTTCCCGAGGGCAATGGAATCAAGGGGGGACTCCAGTGGATCGGTAAACCGGGACGCATGATTAATACCGCCGGACCGAAGATCGACAGTTTTCGTCATCCCGATTACGTCGGCAAGGGCTGGAGTGATGTCGACGAACGTTTCGCGACCATGGTCCGGAGGATCGATCAATCGGTGGGTGATCTACTGCAGACACTTCGAGACTTGAAGATCGACGAAAAGACCATGGTCGTCATCAGCTGTGATAACGGCCCCCACCACGAGTCTTACTTGCGAGATCCGTCGACCGATAAACGCGTCGGTTACACGCCGGAGGCGTTCCAATCTTACGGTCCCTTCGATGGTACCAAGCGGGATGTTTGGGAAGGAGGTATCCGCGTCGGAACGCTCGCATGGTGGCCGGGAAAGATTCCGTCAGGGTCCAAGTCGGATTCGCCCTCGCAATTCCATGACTGGATGCCGACCTTTGCAAGCGCCGCCGGAATCGCGGCTCCGGCCCGCACCGACGGTGTTTCGCTACTCCCGACTCTGACGGGAAAAGGCAAGCAACAGCAAGGTCAAGTTTACGTCGAGTACTTTCAATCGGGACGCACGCCCGCGTACGACGATTTCGAGAAAGCGAAACGACAAAACCGACGCAAACAGATGCAGGTCGTCTTTGTGGATGGCTACAAGGGCGTCCGCCAAGACATCCAAAGTCACGAGGATCCGTTTGCGATCTATGATGTAAAAAGCGACCCGAAAGAAACGCAAAACCTCGCGGGGACGGACAAGAAGTTCGATCGTCTGCAAGAACGCATGAAGGATCGTGTTTTGAGAATTCGTCGTCCCAACGCATCCGCCAAACGGCCCTACGATGACGAAGCGATGCCGGCTCGCAAAACGGATTTCGCCGAGGGATGGAAGTTCGCCGTCTTCGAGGGTCAGTTTCCGTACGTGCCCAACACCAGCGGGCTTGTTCCCAGCCGTCAAGGTCAGTCCGACGCAATGGCTTTGGAATCCGTCGGAGGTGCCGCGCGTTTCCGCGGGGTCTTCCAGGCTCCCGAAACGGCGACTTACCGCGTAACGATGCAAACGAAGTCACCGACGTTCGTGCGGATCCATGACGCCGAGTTGCTTGACGCGGACTTCGCGTTCGACCCATCGGAAAGTTACGAAACGGAAATCAAGCTTGAGAAGGGTTCGCATCCGATCGAAGTCACCGTGCTCGGTGAAAACGCGATCGACGTGCAACTCGAATGGACGTTGGCTTCAGAGTGACTCGAAGTCCGCGACCTTTCACGGCGAGTCTCCATCGAGCGGACCAGACATGACACTGCTCCGTCCGGAAGCCCTTTGGGCACTGCCGTTGGTCCTGATTCCGCTGATCATCCATCTCATTCATCGCCGCCGTTTCCAAACGGTTTCGTGGGCGGCGATGTCTTTCTTGCGCGTTGCCTCGGGGCAGAACACGGGACGACGAAAACTCAATCGGTTCCTGTTGCTGGCCGTACGCATGCTTGCGGTCGCGGCGGTGATCGCCGCCATGACGCGCCCCGTTCGGTTTGCCACGCAGACACTCGGAGGTTGGCTTGGCAACCCCGTGGGGTCTTCCGGGGTCGTCATCATCCTGGTGGATCGCTCGCCGAGCATGCAACGACTGCGCCAAGATGGACGCACTGTTTGCCAAACCATGCTTGCTGAACTTGGAGGGTTGCTGAATCAACTCGGGATTCAACGGACCGTTGTTTTCGATAGCGTCACGCCGTCAGAGATCGAGGTGGCCGACCCGAGTCGGCTTGCCGAACTGCCCTTCGCAGAAGGCGCGGATTCATCAAGCAATATCCCCGAGTTGATCTCCCGCGCGATCACGTGGCTGATGGATCAAGATCAAAGCAATGCAGAGATCTTCCTCTGCAGTGATCTCTCCTCGGGAGACTGGCGTCCCCAGTCTCCCCAATGGCAATCCATCCGCCAGGCCTATCAGGATGCGCAGCGCGATCGACAGGTGTCATGGCAATTCCATCTTGCATCCCTCCCCAAGACCACTGAAAACAACATTTGGATTCGAGTGGACGACGTCTCCCTCGTTGACTCGGTATCGGGAAGCGAGACGCGTCGGCGGCTCTCCCTCCGCCTCGGAGGCAACGGGACGGGAGCATCAGTCGTTCCGGTCGATATCACACTGGGCGGAACCACGCAAACGCTGGAAGTCAAACTCGCCGATGGCGTTGCGATTTCCCAACCCGTTATCGACGTGCCGCAAACCGGTGTTAACTCGCGTTCGGTCCCTGGCGTTGTCACCCTGCCGTCCGATGCGAACGAAGCCGACAACCAGTTTTTCTTTGTCTCCGATGAACCGCGTCCCGCGATGTTCTGCGTCGGCGAGGATTCGGAGGATTCGAGTGACGCGGTCGAAGTCTCGATCGCCGTGATGGGCCGACTTGCCGGAAGAGGAAAAACGCAACTGCGAACCTCACTGCTGCAAGAGATGCCTCAGGGCGTCGTTTGGCAAGGCGATCTGCCCGCGGAGGAAGATGCCCTCCTGCTGGATCAATATCTGCGTGACGGCGGTGCCGTGATGTGCTTCCCTCCCTCATCGAGTCCGAAACCGACCCCTTGGCACGGCCTGTACTGGAGCGGTTGGCAGCGAGACGGTGATTTCGTTTGGCAAGAGGAAGACCATCAAGTCAAACTGCGATCCATTTGCCCCCCTGGCGCTAACGGTCAACCCGTCTCATCCGCCTCACTCATCACGCGTCAAAAGGTAGGCCAGGGAACACTAATCTTGGTCGGCTGTGATGTGATGAATCGAGATGCCGGTTTGGTTCGTGACGCAGTGGCCTTGCTCAAACTCATCGAGACCGTCATGCAAGCCGGATCCTCATCGACCGAACGCTCTTTACGAGAAGCCGGCCGCGCGTTGGAGATCGACTGGCAAAAGGAAACGGTGAACGCGGCATGGGAAGGACTCAACCTGATTCAACGTGAAGCTGAACTCGGTCACCATGCGGGTGTCTACGAAGTTGGCTTGGGAAGTCTCCGAGAACCCGTCGCGGTCAACCGCCCCGAATCCGAAGACACATCGTTCAATCTGGATCAAGAAACCCTCGCGGGATTAGCTCCCGAAATCGGCTGGAACCGTTGGATGATCAACGGCGAGTCAACCGATCGCCAGCTCGGCCAAGGACTCATGCAATCCTCTTGGGGACTGGCCTGGGCTGTGTTGATCGGCTCCCTCCTGATGGAGGGTTGGCTTTCGATACCCTCAAGAACAGGGGGAACGACGCGATGACAACCCTCGGCATACTTATCGCCCTCGTTGCAGTGACGCTTTCCTGGTTCATCTGGAATCGCGCTGGACGGCGACGCAAGGTTGGATTGGTTGAGTTGTTTCGTTTGATTTTGATCGCCCTCGCAATCGCCCTGATGTTCCGTCCCGAATCGGTCTCGGAACGACCGTTGGATGAACAACGTGATCTCGTCCTCTTGGTCGACCGGTCGGCAAGCATGCGGACGCCCGATGCTCTTCGAGAGCGAGAACGTGTAACGCGTGACGCCGTCGCCGAGTCTTTTCTCGACGATGAAGCGTGGGAACAACTGAACGATGCTTACCGCCGCGTCGAGTTGGTTCACGAGACAGGTGACTTTGCGAAGGAGATCGCGCGAGTGTGCGAAAACCTGCCCGACGCTGACGCCATTGTGTTGGTTTCCGATGGTGACTGGGATGACATTCGAGCTCCCAGCCGCGCGGTGCGTCGCTGGGTGAGTTCTCGTCCATCCCACGCGCGTCTTCACAGCGTTCCGATTGGCCAATCGTCTCGATTGCCGGACGTGGAACTGGTGTCTCTCGATGTCCCCGCGATCGCGGTCCCTAACAAAACCGTTCGGTTGCCCTTCCGTTTGCAACATTGGATGGACCGAACCCAACCACTACGAGTCGTGCTCGAAATCGATGGCGAGGCCGTCGAAGAACGAGTAATCAACGTCGCATCACGAACCCGTTTCGATGAAGCGTTCACGTGGAGTTTTGAATCGAAGGGTCGATTCGAAGTCGCCGTGCGAATTCGCGCCGTCGATGGTGAGTGGACGACCGAAAACAACTCGCTCGTCAGACGCATCGAAGTGCGTGACGAAAAGCTGCGTGTCCTTCTCATCGAAAGCCAACCCCGCTGGGAGTATCGTTTCATGCGCAACGCTCTGTTGCGAGACCCCGGCGTCGAAGTCTCTTGTCTACTGTTTCATCCGAAACTCGGTCAGACGGGGCAAGGCGGAGCCGACTACATCACTGAGTTTCCGGAGACCAACGAACGGCTGGATCAATACGACGTCGTCTTCGTCGGTGATGTGGAAGCGGGAGACGAGGCCGGAGACAATGGGCTGTCCGACGAGCAATGTCGTCGGCTGGCCTCGTTGGTCGAGCAGCAAGCCAGCGGACTGGTTTTTCTACCCGGCCCCAAGGGCCGTCAGACCAGCCTCATGCGCTCGCCACTCGGAGAGCTCTCTCCCGTCCTCTTCGATGAGTCGAATCCGCGCGGCATCGGCGATGCGAAACCATCTGCGATCGAACTCACCGAATCAGGACGACGAAGTCTGTTGACGCGGTTCGCCGAGGAAGATCAAGACAACTGGCAGATCTGGGATGGACTGCCCGGCTTTTATTGGCACGCGGCCGCCCAACGTGCCAAAGCGGGTAGTGATGTGCTGGCCGTTCACAGCGAAAACGGAAACCAATATGGCCGCTACCCACTCATCGTGACGCGTCCCCACGGAGAGGGCAAAGTCCTCTTCATGGGCACCGACTCTGCGTGGCGATGGCGTCTGGGCGTGGAAGATCGCTATCACTATCGTTTTTGGGGCCAAGTGATTCGCTGGATGGCCTATCAACGAACATTGGCTTCGGGAGAACGGATGCGTTTGGCCTACCTGCCGGAGACGGTTTCGGTAGGTGACTCAGTCACTTTCCGGGCCAGCGTGATGAATCGAAACGGGAATCCGGCGACGCAACGCGAGTTGGACCTTCAAGTGAAGCCACCCGGCGGAGCTTCCGAGTCCATTCGGCTGTTTCGCGCCAGCGATGAGTGGGGTGTTTACCGAGGGACCTACGATTCCGTGAACGCCCCCGGCAGCTATGACGTCCAACTCGACCACCCGGAAGAAGATCGTTCACTGAACCTATCATTCACGGTTGGCGGCAGGGCAGGGGAGACCGCTGGAAAGCCGGCTCGACCGGATTGGCTACGAGAATTGGCGAGCATCGGCGGTGGTCGCACCTTTGAATCCGGTGAACCCGTCATCGACCTGGTGCGTGAACTGAATCAAATCTCGCCGGCCGATCAAACCCTGCGACGAATTCAGTGGTGGCATCAACCAATCGCTCTGCTCACCATGATTACCATGATGGGGTTCTTTTGGTGGTCGCGACGTTGGGCGGGAGGAATCTGAATGTCACAACACACCGTTCAGCCCCGTATTCCACGTCGATTGGGCGACTGCTTGCTCCGGTTCCGCCGAACCGTCCGATCACAGGTGATCGCGTTCGAGTCTCGGAAATCGCTTCTCGCAGCCTTGGTCGCCACGTTATCGCTCTTCATTGTCGATCGTTTTTTTGAAACACCATGGACGGTGCGGGCTTTGATCGCTGCAGTCGTGTTCGCCACCGCTATCGTTAGCTTGACGGCATGCGTTCGCATCCTTTCGCAAACTCGCTCCCTGCTGCGCTGTGCCCGATGGATTCGTTCACGTGGCGTTCCGCTGGGTGATGAGATCCTGGGCGTACTTGAATTGGCCGGAGAGGGCCATGAGAAGGAGGGTTCACCCGCGCTCCGTCTCGCCGCGCTCTCTCAGGTCTCGGAACGCATCCGCGATGAGGACTTGCGTCCCGCGCTACCGAACGAACGCAGAGTGTCATTGCGGGCGGCGTGTCTATTCACAGGAATACTTGCTTTGGTCGTCACGGTGTTTCTTCCGCATCTGACACTCAACGCACTCCAGCGTTGGATAATGCCCTGGAAAGATCTGCCACGCGTCACGCTGACGAGCCTCCGAAAAGCTCCGGAAACTATGGTGGTTCCGCTCGGGGAAGCCAGCCAATTCGAGATTGCGATCGACCGTGACTCGGTCTGGCGACCCAAGCATGCCTCGGTCCGTGGGAAAGATTTCTCGGTTCAGTCTCAACCACTAACCGCAGACGCTACGTATCCGTTTCAATGGCCTAGGTTGCTGGAACCAGAGACGGTCCAACTAAAAATCGGCGACGCCTTTCACACCATGCAAATGGTCCCCAAGCCCCGCCCGAAAGTAAGGCAGGTGAGGGCAGAGGTATTGCTACCTGCATACCTTCGCGCCGTGGGCGTTTCTAATCCCCGAATGACGCTCACAGACAACACCATGGAGGTGTTGCGAGGATCTGGCGTGAACTTGGAGATCGAGACGTCCTCACCGGTTGGCGAGGCACTCGTCAACGGCGATGTCACGGACACCCGTGACCAAACGATCTTCGTACACGGCGATCCACTTGATGAACGGTCACCCGAGGCCGCCGCATGGACACTGCGCTGGACCGACGAGGACGGCCTTTCTCAAGAGTCGCCGTTGCGGATCCGATTCCAAACCATTGATGACCGTCCCCCCACGGTTCATGTCCGCCATCCAAAAATCGAAGACCGAATGCTCCAGGAAGAGGTCGTTCCCTTTCAGATTCACGGCGTAGACGACTTTGCCGTTCGCCGCATGGGAGTGGCGTGGCGGAATGCAACGAAGAGCGAAAATGCTGACGAAGCGGGATGGCAAGAGCGGCCCATCCCGATTCGCGTTGGTCAGGATGTGACCGTGGAGTCTCGGTTCCAGCCACTCGCGTTCGGGGCTGCCGCCGGCAAACAGGAGATTCGGTTTTGGGTCGAAGACGATCGCCCCGGTGCAGCTCGAGTTTATAGCCCCACCATTCCGGTCCACATCCTTTCGTCTACCGAGCATGCCATTTGGGTCGACCAACAGCTGGCCCGCTGGAGGCAGGGCGCGATGGAACTGCACGACCAGGAGCTGCGTCTTTTCGAAACCAATCGGGCCCTCTCCAAAACTCCGTCGAACGAGCGCGACGCACAGTGGCGAAATGAAGTTGGTCGACAGGCGCAAGCCGAACGCCAAAATGCTCGTCGGATAGTCGACTTGGCCGCACAGGGACGCAAGCTACTCGCCCAAGCAGGACGCAACCGAGAAATCGAAGCCGAACAGGTGCAGGCAATCGCCGAATCAATCGTCGAGCTCGAGTCACTTGCCTTTGAGAAGATGCCGCAAACGGCAAAACTACTGGAATCAGTCGCGCAAACGGCTCCGAATCTGGAAAACGACAACGAATTCGAAGAGATCATGGATGTTGAGTCGTCACTCACCGAAACCCCAACCGTGGATGCTGCACCCGAGGCGCAATCACCGTCGGACGCGAGTGACGAACCCGATCCCAAGAACGGTCCTCGACTGAACCTGGCGGGAACCACAATCGTCGACCAATCGAAATCCCAACCCAACGAGCAAGACGCGAAGCCGACGCAAAATGAGGCCCCCGAAGTGGTCGACTTGAAACTCGCAGTCGAAGATCACGCCGAGGTCGTCGCGGCGTTCGATCGCATCGCCGAGCAACTGCAAACCGTCATGAAAGGTCTGCAAGAAAGCACGCTCGTCAAACGTTTGAAGTCCGCCAGTCGTCGCCAAGACCGCGTCGCCGCGGGACTGGATGAACACATTGAATCCACTTTCGGCGCGAACGCCCCAAGTCAGGAAGAGTTAAGTGCGGTCGTGAACGACCAAACAGGAGTGGAACTGCGTGTGCGAACCATTGTGGACGACCTTGAAGCTTTCTGCGAACGACGTGACATCGAGCTCTTCGTGAATGTACTGAACGAGATGCAGTCCAGTGATGTCCTCTCGCGTCTACGAGATCTCCGCGAAGGTCTCGGCCGTCGTCCCGGCGCGTCCATCACGGAAGCGGAGTATTGGGCGGCACGTTTGGATCAATGGGCCGACAACTTGGTACCCGAAGAGAAAGAACAACCTGACGGTCAGTCAAAGTCGCCGGGCAAGCGGTCGGTTCCGCCGAAGATCATTCTTGAGGTGTTACGCGTTCTTGAATCCGAAGTCGAACTGCGTGAACAAACGCGTGGTACAGAATAGCGGCGTGAAACCGTTGATGACGATCAGCACATGGCCGCCGCGATTCGCTTGAGTGAGGCTCAAGACCTGTTGCGTGACCGTCTCGACGTGATCGTCGACTCCCTCCAGGCCGAACCGCAAGGGGAACTGAATTTCGCGGGCGAGATCGAAGTCCTCTCCGCCGCCAGCCAAGCCATGAACGAAGCCACGCAAACGCTACAATCACGCGAGACAGGTGCCCCGGCCATCGCTGCCGAAACAGAGGCCATTGAATTGATGCTACAGAGCAACAAAATCAAACCCGATGACTCCGGCAGTGGGTCCGCCTCTTCTTCGCAAGCTGCAGCGACCAAAGAAGCCGCCATGCAGTTACTTGAAGAGGCCCTCAACCCGCTCGCGAAACAACGCCGTGGTGAAACGGAGACGTCGATCGGGCGTTCCCGCGATCAAGTTCCTGAGCGATT
This sequence comes from Planctomycetota bacterium, assembly GCA_039821235.1. Lineage (GTDB taxonomy): Bacteria > Planctomycetota > Planctomycetia > Pirellulales > Pirellulaceae > Stieleria. The sequence goes on along the minus strand of JBCBOO010000042.1, from coordinate 18,220 downwards.
GCGGGAACCCGTTCGCCGATTCTTTGATCAGCTGGAACAACGACGTTTCGAACGTGATTCGACAGGACAACGGCCCCGCCCATGATTGTTCGGACAACCTTGACCGGCCTGTTGCTTACTTGCGTTTGCATGACGCAACCCATTCACGTGAAGGCGCAGGACACGGTGGTGCGAACGGGAAACGAAGTTTCGAAAGACGTGTTCGAAATTTACGAACGTGGTCTTGCTTACCTCTCGACGTCACAGAACGAACGCGGCACCTGGGAAGCGGGTGAAGGAAACGGACCGGGAACGACGGGCCTAGCGGTACTCGCATTCTTGGCATCCGGCGAAGACCCAAATTTTGGCCCGCACCAAAAAGTCATCCGCCGTGGACTTCGGCATATCATCCAAAGCCAGTCTCCGGTAACGGGCTACATGGGACCAAGCATGTACCATCATGGCTTTGCGAGTCTCGCGCTCGCCGAGGCCTATGGCGTGGTGGATGACGAAACACTCTTCGCATCCGGCGAGGAAAACGGCCGTAGCATCGAAGAAGCACTCGAATTGGCTACCCGGGCTTCGGTCACCGCGCAGAAAAGGAACCGCCGCGGGGGTTGGAGGTATTCGCCGATCGCGAGTGACGCCGACACAAGCGTTTCCGGTGCGATCATGATGGCATTGCTGGCCGCTCGAAACGCAGGAATCAAAGTCCCCGACCAATCGATCGAACGCGGACTCGAGTACTTCTCATCGATGACCATGGAAAATGGTTCCGTCGGTTACGCCAGCACCAGCGATGGCGGGGGAGACTCGCTGGCTCGCAGCAGCATCGTCAACTTGGTGTGTTCGATCGCACGACAAAAGGACCTGCCGGCTTACGAACGAACGAAGCAGTACGTCCTACTGAACCGAGACGGGGACTCGATTTGGCCGGAGTACGCGAGGTATTACCAAGCACAAGCGATGTTTCAATTTGATGTCGATACGTGGCAAAGCTGGAACGACAGGTTGGTGCGGAAACTGAAATCCAATCAAAAGGCGGATGGTCATTTCGACGGCGACCTGAGCGATGTGAACAGCACCTCCATGTCGTTGCTCGCGATCGCAGTGAACTTTCGTTTCCTTCCGATCTATGAACGTTGATGGCATCACTCATGATCGGACGAACAGAATGAATCAGCAAATGATGGCTCGCTGCGTAATGCTGCTGATCGTCCTCACATTGCCGATGTCACCTTCGCGGGCGAATGACCTTCAGTTGGTTTTGGGCGACGATGATCGAATACGAGGTCGCTTGGTCGGCGTGACGAGCGAGCAGTCGATTGAGATCGCGTGTGAGTGCTTCGAGGCCCCCGTCACGGTTCCTCTTGAGCAAATCCAGGAAATCATCGGAGTGGACTCGTTGTCTTCTAGCCTGCCGAAATGGGTTTACTCATTTGACGATGGATCTCGAGTGCTACTCGATGCGGAACAGAAAATTCCTCCCACGCAGTTTCGTCACCCGATCCTGGGACAGGTGACCGATTCCGAGGGCCAGTCGGCTGGTGTGCAAGAATCGAACGAGATTCCACGTCTCGTTCATTCGCTCGACTTCAGCGCGCATCGGATTCGGATGTCGGCGGGTTGGACGGTTTCGAACAACAACACATTGATTGCGAAAACGCAACTTGAACGTGGCGACAAAACCATGGCAGCCCTGGACTGGGACTTACCAAGCTCTTTCCAAGTCTCGTTGTCCATGCGCTGCGAATCGACGGCCGATTTCGAATTGACGTTCGGAGATCGCTTTACCGTCGCAATGGAACGACAAGATCGGCGTGGCAGTTCGCTTTCGCGTTCTCCGGATGAAAACAACCAAGCAAGGCTGGAGTGGTTTGATTCTGGAGTCACGCTGTTGCGCAGCGATGCCGGGTTGGCGGATGCGATGGCGGCTCTGAATGCGACTCGCCAGCTGGAGGTAACCCTCTACGTGAATCAACGTGAGGGCCGAATGGCGATGTACCGAGACGGACAACGGATCGGCGAAGTCCGAGTGCCCTCTGATGCAACGAAAACCACGCGAGGCCCCCGAACCATCACCTTGATCCAACGGGGAAGCCCGATCGAAATCGAGCACCTTTCTGTGAGCACGTGGGCGGGGGGAACGCTCGCGCCCACGAAACGAGGCATTACGGCTTTCAAGTCCGATCAACCGACCGCATTGGAACTGACCGATGGGAGTGTGGTCTGTGGCGCGGTGGTTGGCTATGAAGCCGACACCGATTCATTGCTGGTTCGCAGTCCAAGCCACCAGTGGCGTGTGCCGACGGACTCGATCACTCGCATTCGGCTTCGAAATCGCCGGACGGAGCATGCCGCGGGAGACGCACAAAGGGATCAGCTCGTCAGTCGCCAGCAAACGGGCGGTGTCCACGCCCGACTGACGGGAAAGTTGGCGAAGTCGCAGGGCAGAGCAGGGCAGGGAAGTGCGTTCGCATTCATCCCCCACTGGACGAAGGAACCTTGGGTTCTCAAGGAACAACCTGAGCTGAGAGTCACCCGGGGCGAGTCTCTCGTCCAGCGAACCCATCCGCTCGTGGTGCTACAAAGCGGAGAAGTCCTGTCAGGCCTTTCGAGTCCAGCGCTAATCGGAAATCAGCTTCGTTTTCGAGTCGAGCGGATCTCCAAGCCGGCCCTGGACGTCACGTTTCTGAGCAAGATCGCGTACCAACCCGGTGGGGTCGCCGCGACCAAGCAGCTTTTGGAGATGGCCCGCCGCCGAGCCGAGCGAGAACAGACGGATCCGCCGCGGAACTGGGTCGCCTCCAATACCGGCGACGTCATGCTGGGAGAGTTACTTTCGCTCGACTCGCAGATCGCGTCGATCCGCATCCGAAACCGGGCAAGGCAGATCGATCTCACCCGGGTTGCTTCGATCGGCTGGACCAGCCCGCCTTCCTCGGATTCCTCTGAAAACCGCGATTCCTCCGAAACCCAGACGACGGTCAGCCTGAGCGACGGAACCAAGCTGCAGCTTGCCGAGATTCGAGCGACACCGGATGGATTTCGGGGCAGCCACCAATCACTGGGCGATTGCACGTTTCAACTCGACGAAATCATCTCCATAGCAATGCAATAGTGCACGCCGTGGTCGGGTTCGCAAATCCGCGATTGGATGCTTCAATAAGCGATTCCAACCCGTCATCCAAATTCCCTCAGCCCCAGCCAAGCCATGTCGTCCAAAAAGTGTGTCCTCGCGTATTCGGGTGGCCTGGATACCTCCGTCATCCTCGGTTGGTTACAGGACCAGGGGTATGAAGTCCACGCGGTCTATGTGGATTTGGGGCAGCCTTGCGAAGACCGTGACGCCATCATGCAAAAGGCGCGCGACTGCGGCGCCGCGTCGGCACGACTGATCGATGTTCGCGAAGAGCTCTGCCGTGACTTTGCGTTTCCCGTCTTGGCGTGGCAAGCAAAATACGAACAGATCTATTTGCTCGGGACTTCGATCGCGAGGCCGTTGATCAGCAAGGTCTGCCTGCAAGTCGCCCGCGAAGTCGGCGCGAACGCCTACGCCCATGGTGCAACCGGAAAAGGCAACGATCAATGTCGATTCCAATTGGCAGCCGAAGCTCTGGACCCGTCCGTCGAGATGATCGCGCCGTGGCGAATCAAAGAATTTCGCGAAGCGTTCCCCGGCCGGACCGAGTTGATCGCGTACTGCGAGCAGAAGAACATTCCCGTCAAAGCGTCCACCGCCAAACCGTACAGCAGCGACGAAAACGTCCTGCACATCAGCTATGAAGCCGGTCAATTGGAAGAGCTGGATGTCAATGGAGTTGAATTGGTGGAGTTCGGCATGGGCGTCAGTCCACAAGAGGCCCCGGACAAGACCGAGTCGGTAACCGTTGGGTTCGAGTCAGGCATTCCGGTAACACTCAACGGCACGAAAGTCAATGCGCTTGAGATGGTCGAGCAACTCAATGAAATCGGTGGACGAAACGGCGTTGGCCGCATCGACATGGTCGAAAATCGCTTCGTCGGCATGAAGAGCCGGGGCGTGTACGAGTCCCCGGGCATGACCATCCTGTATGACGCATTGATGTACATCGAGCAGCTGTCGATGGACCGCGACCTCATGCACCTCCGCGATCGCCTCGCTCCTGAAGTGGCCGAAATGGTCTACTACGGCTTTTGGTACGCCCCGAAAATGGATGCCTTGATGGCGTTTATCAAACAAGCTCAAGAACCCGTTACCGGCGAAGTCACACTCAAACTGTACAAGGGCAACGTGATGGTCGATTCACGCACCAGCCCCAACAGTCTCTACGATGCCGAGATCGCGACGATGGAAGGCGGTGGATCGTACAACCAAGACGACGCGGAAGGTTTCCTTCGCATCCAAGGCCTGCCGAGCCGTGTCCAAGGGACCGTCACACCGCGTCCCTATTGAGCCACGGTCCGAGCAACAGCTCGCTTTTCTTAAAAAAATCCGCGAACGCGCGCAAGGAACTTCGATCCGTCGCGATGTACCGATCGAATCCCTGAGTGTTGGTGGATGCGACCGCATTCCTGAGTGGGGATCAGACTCCGATCCCCTGAGGAATGTCGTGCGATTTCGAATCCTGATGCTTCTGTGCTTGCTTGCGCCCGCTTGGATCTGTCCCACGAGCGTCGCCGAAGATATCGCCCCGGTTCCCCGGCAAAAGCAGTTTCAACGACTGCTTGAGATCGCCGAAGAACTGCGGGTACAGATGCGTGTTCCCGGAGTGGGCCTCAGTTTGATCGTCGATCATCAACCGCTGTTCGCAGGCGGTTTGGGCTTGAGAGACGTGGCTCAAAATCTGCCGGTCGATGAAGACACATGCTTCGGAATCTGTTCCAACACGAAATCGATGACCGGACTGCTAGTCACGCAGCTCGTTTCACGCGGCATCCTCGATTGGGATCGTCCGATCAGGGAGTACCTGCCAAGTCTCCAATTGAGCGACGCTTACGTGCAACAACACGTTACGCTCGCCGATGCGTGCAGCCACATGACGGGGCTCGCCCGACGAGACGAGCTGTGGAAAAACCCCTCGGTGACACGTGCCGATGTGCTGAACCAAATCAAGTCACTTCCCTTTGAATCCAGTCTTCGAGAAGAATTTCACTACAACAATCACATGTTCGTCCTGGTGGGGCACGTGATCGAAATCGCCACGGGAAAGTCCTGGGAGCAGAATATCGAAGATGAGATCTTCCGCCCCCTGGGCATGACCGATTCCGGTACGGGCTACGCTGACTTTATCCATCACCCCAAGCATTCGATGGGCTACGCCATCGACGGTCAAACACAACTCGCGCACGTGAACGTGGACTGTGTTGGGCCTTCTGGTTCTGTTTGCTCCACACCCAAGGACCTGATGAAATGGCTTCGGCTCTGGGTGGGCCGCGGCGTGATCGATGGAAAGACTTTGATTGCGGAACAATCCTTGGAAGCGTATGAGCGACCCCGATCGGCGTCGATGGTCAGCTCAACCGAATTTAAGTCTTACTGGGCGGGATGGGGGCTCAAGATCGTCAATGGGCAGGTCGAATACAGGCACTCGGGTGGAATCGATGGTCTCAATTCGACGATTCGAGCAAGACCGTCCGATGGCTTCGGCGTCTTCGTGGTGACAAATCAACGCTCCGATTACAAAGACCTGATTGCCGACTACGCAGACCAACTGATGAACGAGCGTCACTTCACCCGAGACGTCCAACGCGAACACGAACTGATTCTGACCGCCCACTTTCGATGTTTTGCAACCCTTCTGATGGTCAGTCGCGCCCGAGCCGATGAAGTCCGTTCCGAATTGGCGTTGGGAGACCTGGAACCCGAGCTCAATGCACTCGGTTACGAATTGATGCGTCAAGAACAGTACGAAAAAGCACGTTTCGTTTTTAAAATCAACACCGAAGAAAACCCGAGTTCCCCAAACGCGTGGGACAGCTTGGGCGAGTGCGAATATGAGACGGCCCGATGGAAACAGGCACTTTCGGCGTATCGGAAATGCTTGGAACTGGATGCCAAACAATCCAAAGCGAAGACTATGATCGAACGAATCCAACGCGACCACATCACCGACGATTCGCCTTCCTTTCGCCCGGTGCAGTAAAGCAGGGCCAACAAACACACCCAACGAGATGGATTGCAATCCCGACACTCGCCTCAGCTTGATTGCCAAGCTTTGCGACAAGTCTGACGATCAGGCTTGGTCGGAATTTGTACAGACCTATGAGCCGGTCATTCATCGTTTCTTGCAGCGGCATGGCTTTCAATACGCGGATGCGATTGAAGTCACACAGGAAGTGCTTGGTGGTGTCTTGCAGTCGATCGATTCGTGGGACGGAACCAGAAAAGACAGCACCTTCCGAGGCTGGCTGCACCGGATTGCTCAAAACAAAGCCGTCAACCACGTCCGAAAACTTGGAAGAGAAGATTTCACGGAGGAATCGATACTGGAAGCTGCCCATGCGGGAAGATCGGCGAACACTTGCCCCGAAAGAGATCAGTTTGACATCGAGTATGAACGGCAGCTCTTTCGGTGGGCTGCCGAACGTGTTCGCCCAACCGTAAAGAAAGAAAACTGGATCGCGTTCTGGCGAACGGCCGTCGAAGATCTTCCGATCGCACAGGTGGCGAGCGACTTGGGTGTCGAGGCGAGTGTGGTCCATGTGGCGCGTTGCCGCATTATGAATCGAATTTCAAACCTGATTCACCAGCGACTTCAAGATTCGGCTTACTTCAACAAAGAAACGCAATAGGCATGTCGACCCGACAACACCTTGATCGAGCCGTCTTGCGGCAGTTACTTGCGAGCCCTGAAACGTTCGACGATGAACGTGTCCACGAGCATTTCCGAGACTGCCTTCAATGCCAACGAGAACTCGACCGAATCGCCGCATCGGCGGAAACATGGCAGAAAGCGAAGAGCTACCTTTCAGAGGCGTCACCTCAAAACACCGATTCGTCAGGTTTTTGCCCGCCATCTCCCTTCGTCATTGATCCCCCCGCACATCCGGAGTTGCTCGGACGCCTGGGCAAGTTTGATATCGAACGGGAAGTCGGCCGTGGCGGAATGGGAATCGTCTACAAGGCCTATGACTCTGAACTCCATCGCCCCGTTGCCATCAAGCTGCTCTCGGACTTCCTGTCGCATCAGGAAATGGCGCGGCGGCGATTTGCCAAAGAAGCGATCGCCGCAGCGGGAGTCATCCATCCGAATGTGATTGCAATTCACGGAGTCGATCAACAGAACGATGTCCCCTACATCGTGATGTCTTTCGTCGATGGACATTCGCTGCAGCAACTAATCGATCAGAAAGGGCCGCTTCCTGAGCTGGAGCTCGTCCGAATTGCATTGCAAATTGCCGCCGGTCTTCAAGCAGCCCATTGTCAGGGATTGGTGCATCGTGACGTCAAGCCCGCCAACATTCTGGTGGAAGCCAACGTCAACCGAGTCGTCATCACCGACTTTGGTCTCGCACAAGCCGAAGATGACACCTCCCTCACAAAGACCGGCTGGCTCGCGGGTACTCCGAATTACATGTCACCTGAGCAAGCCCGGGGAGTGACGCCTGATCAACGGAGCGACCTGTTTAGCTTGGGCAGCGTTCTCTACTTTCTCGCAACTGGTCAGGTTCCGTTTCGTGCCGAGGCGTCACTCGCCGTGTTGGAACAAATCCGAAACGAGGTGCCCGTTCCCGTTCGACGGCTCAATCCAAAGATCTCACCTTCCCTCGAACAGGTGATTGCTCGCCTGCTGGAAAAGGACCCGGCCGATCGTTTTCAGTCGGCGGCGGAACTGCATGAGTTTCTCGAATCACTGCTTGTCCATCTGAATCAGCCGGAAAACGCAACTGCGCCAACTTTGCCGCCGAGTGTTTCGCACCGAGCCGTTCAATCTGCCAGACGACGAAGCCGGTTGCTCTTTGCCGGTTGTCTGGGACTGGCGGTGATTGCAGGTGCGATTGTGTTGAACGCTTTCAAGAAGGAATCATCGGACGTCACCCCCGCGTTTCGCTTTGACCTCATTGATGCGGTTTCGCCCAAGTTGAGGGCCGCATCAGACTCTCCAACACGACTGCCGGCAATTGAACCGGGAAGACGACTGCTGCGGTCCGGCGAATCTGATCTCTTGCTCGGAAAGTATGAAAGTGCGAGTGTGTCATTGTCGGATGCGACACGCTATCCGTGGTGTTCGGGCGCCGCCCACTTCTTGCTCGCGTGCCTGTGTTCCGCTCAGGATGATCAACCGCTGGCGTTGCAGCACCTCGAGCTGGCGATTCAACACGGGTTCACCGAAACAACGGCTTTCGATTCTCCATTGCTCAAGCCACTTCGGAGCAACCCGGGTTTTCAAGACGTTATCCAACGCGCGGGTCCGATCCAGCGTGCCTTTTTACTGGTCGACAAGAAGATCGAAGACGTCCCGGAAAGTGAGGTACGAGGTGCAGAGATGATTCTCGAGTCTTTGGCAAAGAACGAACGAAACGAGGAAGCCATCGTTTCTCTTGGCTACCTGATCCACCTTCAAGGAGACCGTCTGGAGGAGGCACGCGTGTGGCACGAACGAGCGATGCGGACGACAAAGTACGCCGCACTCGGGCACTATAACCTGTGCTGCTACTTCGCAAAGAAACAAATGGTTCACCAAGCCCTCGATGAGCTTGAACGCGCAATGGAGAAAGGGCTCGACCGGCTTCTGCGCGTCAGCGTTGTGGAACAGGACCTTGATTTATCTCCGCTTTACGGCGAACCACGATTCCAAGACCTTCTTGACTCGATGAGAAGTCGTTCCAGACTGTAGTCGACCACAGACAACTGGGATTCACTCAATCCAGACCCAAAGTCGCGACTCCGGCGAAAGCCTCCTTTGCGATCTCCGGCAGCTGCTGAATGAACGCCGATCGGATTCGGCTGAAGATACCTTTGATTCGAACTTCGCCTCTTCTTGCAAATTCGTATCGTTCAAGCTTGATAGTCCATGTATTCGAGCTGGACTCGGACGATGTCGGCCGTTCCGGCGAAGAAGGCGTCCAAAATTTGGGGGTCGAAATGCGAACCGCGGCCTTCTTCCAAGATTTCAAAACACTTCTCACGTGGGAGTGCTTTCTTGTAGGGTCTTTCTGAAGCGAGTGCGTCAAAGACATCGGCGACGGCCGTGATGCGACCTTCGATGGGAATGTCCTCACCTGCCAAACCGATCGGATAACCACTGCCATCAAACTTCTCGTGATGGGTCTGCGCGATGCTGGCTGCCAATCGCATCAGCGAACTGCCATCACCCAAGATATCCGAACCCGCCGTCACGTGATCACGCATGGTGGTCACATCTTCGCTACCAAACGGCTTGATGATCTGACGACCGTGTTTCACATGGCCTTGAATGATCTCGTACTCTTCCGGCTCCAACTTGCCTGGTTTGAGCAGAATGGAATCCGGGATGGCGATCTTGCCGACATCATGCAACTGCGCGGCCAGCTCCACGTCTTTCACGAATCGTTCGGGCAGTCCCAAATTCCTTGCTACGATTCCCGCGTATCGTCCGACGCGAATCACGTGGTTGCCTGTGTCATTGTCCCGAAGCTCTGCGGCCCGGGCCAAGCAGTAAATCACTTCGCGTCGTGAGTGCTCCAAATCCTGCGTTCGCCGATGGACCGTCTCTTCCAGTTCGGCGGCATGACTTTCCAAACGATCGTGATAGAGCTTGCTCTGGAGCGCATTGCGAACCCGTGGCGCAAGTTCCATCGGATCGATTGGCTTGACCAAAAAGTCCGTCGCGCCCAGCTCCAGACAACGCAGTTTGACCTCCGCATGATGATTTGCGGTGAGGATCAAAACCGGCAGGTGCTGCAGCTTGGGAACGCTGCGGATTTGCGTCAAAATGGAGATCCCATCGACATGCGGCATGTTGATGTCCAACAGCACGACATCGGGTTGGTAGGTGTGAACCAGGTTGATGGCTTTCGTGGAATCCGTGGTCGTTTGAAATTCCTTGTGTCCCGCATGCTCCAGCAGCTTTTTGGCAACCAAGACATTGGCGATCTCGTCATCGACGATCATGATCTTGCCAGGCGGCACCGGGCCGTGGTTCGGCCCGACAAGGCCATTCGTCGCCGCGGGGGCCGACAATTTCTCAAGCGCCTCTGCCTCGTCTGCGATCAACGGAGCGTTGACGGCGGGCGCGGGCAGTGGTTTTTGATGGCTTTCGGCGGCGAAAGTGTGGCCGTCGATGGAAGAAATCGATGTCATGACAATCTACTACGGGGTTCCGGAGGGACTTCCGAAGTTTGGGTTTCGCGGAATTGTCGGGAGTGCTTTTCAGTTATGCGGCGTGTCGAACACCGAAGAACCGATTCGGATATGCGGTTTTTTTGAGCTAGGACGCCCCCCTGACTGACTACGGACAGTGATTGCCGCGGCGCTCCCACTTGACTGCAAACCCCTTCACAGAAACGTCCAGCCCACTCAAACGTGGGGAAGGGACATTTTCGCAAGTCGGTGCATTGCTTATCTTTCCGGGTGGCACCAAGCCGAACGACTTTTCTCTGCAATGGAAATCAAGATGCAACAGCGTGCATTGGGCAAAACCGGTCTACAACTCTCACAACTCGGGTTTGGCGCCTCTTCGATCGGGGCAGAGTTCCGGCCGATCGATGTGGATGAAGCACTGCGGTGTGTTCGCGTTGCGCTCGATCGCGGAATGAACTACATCGATACCGCAGCCTATTACGGGCGTGGAATGAGCGAAATGCTGCTGGGACGGATGCTGCCCCAGATCCCTCGTGACTCGTATTTTCTGAGCACGAAATTGGGCCGCTACGCGCCGCAACATTTTGACTTCTCTGCCAGGCGTGTTTCGGAGAGCGTCGATATTTCGTTGGAGCGGATGGGGCTCGAACACCTCGACATGGTTTTCTGCCATGACATCGAGTTCGTCGACCTTGACCAAATCGTCAATGAAACACTTCCAGCACTGCGACGTGAAGTGGAAAAGGGCAAGGTCCGGTTCATCGGTGTCAGCGGCTATCCGATGAAAATCTTCCTGAAAATGCTCGAACAGACGGAACTGGATGTCGTGCTGACCTACAACCATTACACGCTTCAAAATGACATGGCATTGCGACTGATCGAACCATGCGAAACGTCCGGGGTGGGGTTGATCAACGCGGCTCCGTTCTCGGCACGGCTACTGACCAGTGCACCGCTTCCTTCATGGCACAAGGCGACCGAGGAGGTCCGGCAGGTTGCGAAGGCGGCCTCGGACTACTGCACCTCGCAAGGCAGCGACATTGCGAAACTTGCCTTGCAGTACTCCGCCGCTCACGACGCGTTTGCGAGCTGCGTGGTGGGTTCGGCAAATCCGGACCGCGTCAATCAGTGGTGTGACTGGTTGGAAGAACCGCTCGACTCGGAATTGGTCGAACAGGTCAAAGAGATTCTTAAACCGATCCACAACTGGGTCTACGCAGAAGGACGCCCCGAAAACAACGACTGAGTTGCCTACGAGGACGTTTCCGCAAGGTGCTGAGCAACCATGGCAATCGCGGCACTCTGCATCGGAGTGCTCATACTCGCCGTGGGCGACTCTTCAACGGCGGCTTGCGCGGGAGTCAGTGGCAGGTGAACGAACACGCTCTCGGTTCGCCCGCCCATCATCGCCGAGTAGTGTTGACTGAGAAACAAGGCCGCATTGCAAAGAAAGGTCCCCGCATGATGGGACACCTTTGCGGGAATGCCCGCCTGAGCAAGTCGTTCTTGGCAGGCCTGCAGATCCAGCTGGGTCCGGTAGGCGGCCGGCGCGTCGCTCAGCAACGGCGCACCATTGGTACGCAGGTTTAATCCAACCGTTTCCAACTTGATGATGGGTGAACCTGGCGACTGTCCCAAGTGAATGGCGAAGTCATAGTCGTCGGCAAGATCGCGTTCCAACTGCTCGCAAACTTTATTGAAGTCGACCGGATAACGCCTCGTCTTGAAATCCAGCGGCCCCTTATACCAGCTCGTTAAATCGATCAGGGCAAGCCAACTTGAGTTCTCGCGCCAGCGATCGTAGGGCTCAAAGGCGGTCAGTAAGATGCGTGTCACGGCGCTCGCTTCGAATCGATGAATGGCGCACGGCGCCGGATGGTTCGGATCTGGGTCTTCGCAATCATAGTCCACCTTCCAGCGAGTCACCGCTGAGGGCCCGCTCGGAATCCGATTTCGCATCCCTTCGATTGAACTGACTGATCTGGAAGATCGCCGCGATTGCAGCAATTTGAATGACTGCGATCATCAGCGGCGGCGTATCGCGAACGCGATCCAGTAGACGTCGGACCCAGACCGGTTCTCGGCTCCGCTGGACGTCGACCCAAGCGTTGACAGAACTCGGTCGGTACGTCGGCCCAAGCGACCAGTACGTTGAGTCCTCCCAACCGTTCTTGGTTCGACGCATTCCAGTGGGCATCGCGGCCGAGGATTCGCCCGCGACCGCCGGCGCGTACTCGTTCTCAAACAGGGCTGGCGGAGAACAACCGAGTGCGGCAACCAGCAACATCGCGATGAAGAACCGAAATTTAGAATTCATGATGGTCCACAATGCAATTGCCAGACCAAGTCAGAAATCAAACGGAATCGCGTCGTTTTTGGGCTCCAACCGGATGAAGTGTTGTCCCAAAGCATCCTCGATCGCGGACGGCTGTTGCCTTTCCGCATCACCTCAGTCGCGCTGCGTTATCATGACAGCAACCGCGCACCGCTGACTGAGACGCTGATGTCAGAGCCCAACCCCTATCAACCACCCGTTGAAACCGAATCGACACCGCCTTGGTGGCAAAGGCTATTTTCCCCGGGAAGGGCGCACGAGCGCTACGTGGCAGAGAGGTTCGCACGAGGCCACGCGATCATCTGCAATGGCATTTCACTGTTCATCGACCCGAACGATGCGAGCTCGTTGTACGCCGCAACACCGTCTCAACGTGTGGACGCCGATCGCATGGAGCTCATTTGCGAGGAGGCCTGTCAGGCCGTCAAGCTGTTTGCTTCGGACTTTCCACGCGTGTCCCGATTCATGCGGCACCGTCGCCTGCAAATTCGCATTATCGAATCCTACGCTAGCAAGCAGGGCCGGTTTGTCCACGAGTTTGGAACCGACCTTGTTTGCACCGAACTCATCGACGAACCACTTGCGCAATAAAAAACCTCGTCGTGCCCAGTGAGCACGACGAGGTCTTGAATCAAACGCTCTTAGTTGTCAAAGCTGAGATCAGCTCTTTGGCAAGATGACCTTGTCGATGACGTGGATCACGCCGTTGGACGAGTTGATATCCGTCTTCACGACCTTTGCATCGTTAATCATGACGGTACCATCTACGACCTTGATCTTGACCATGGTGCCTTGCAGGGTCTTGGCTTCCTTGAGACCCATGACGTCCTTTGCCATCGCCTTTGCGGGGATGACGTGGTACTTCAGGATGGCGACGAGCTTGTCCTTGTTTTCTGGCTTCAGCAGGCTAGCAACCGTGCCTTCGGGCAATGCTGCGAATGCTTCGTCGGTGGGAGCAAGAATGGTGAAGGGGCCTTCACCGGAAAGAGCTTCAACCAAACCAGCCGCCTTAACAGCCGCCACGAGAGTGTTGAACTTCTTTGCTCCGACAGCGTTCTCAACGACGGTCTTGTCGCAGGTTCCGCAACCAGCGAAAGCAGGCGCGGTGAACGATCCGGTCAACACAACGGCCAGTGCGACTGCGATAAACTTACGCATTTAGAATTCTCCAAAATCAGTAGAATGGGCGATCTTGCACACGAGCCGACGAACACTCGCCGACATAGAAAATTCTGCATGCCGGTCGATCACCAAGTCACTTTGTTTCGTGCCGCATTGTCCTAGGCCGACAAGTGGCTATTTGCGAGTTTTTTACCGACTGGTGCAAATGGGGGAAGAAAGGTTGACGCCTGGATATCATTCGGGTTCAGCAAAGTGTGACCCCGTGTCAGGAGACACGTCGAGATTGCTAGGGCGTGGCTGATTTCATCTCCTCAGCGACGTCGTCGATCACGGTATCCAGATTGTGCGTTGGGGAGTAATCGATGGTCGACCGAATACGAGATAAATCCGGCACCCGTCGCCGAATGTCCTCAAACGACTCGTCATACGCATCGGCATAGGACTGGTATTCGATCTCGACGGACGCGTTAACGCGTGAGATGACTTTCTTGGCCAGATCCAAAATACTGATCGGAGAGTCACTGCCGATGTTATAGACGCGTCCGTGGGCAACGGGCGTTTCAACGAGCTGCACCACGGCCGACACGACATCGTTGACGTGTGCGAAACACCGTTCTTGCCGTCCATCATCGTGCACGACCAAGTTTCTGCCCTCCAATGCGGCGGCGACGAACCGTGGCAGCACCATCCCGTAGGCGCCGGTCTGCCGCGGCCCCACCACGTTGAAGAAACGTCCCACGACGACCGGCAATTGCTTTTCTTTGTGGAAAGCAAGCGCGAGAAATTCATCAATCGCCTTTGAAACGCCATAGCTCCAACGGGGCTTGGTCGTCGCCCCAAAGACCAAGTCATCTTCTTCTGACCAGACCGATTTCGGGTTTTTGCCGTACACCTCGCTTGTACTGGCAATGAAGCATGGAATGAACTTTCCGCGGCGAGCCTGTTCCCCAAGCCGGTCGAGAATCAACTGCGTCGGGTAAATATTTCGTTCGATCGTCTGGATCGGTTGCTTGGCGATGAGCGCGACACCGACCGCCGCTGCCAAGTGGTAGACAACATCACAGCGACCGACGACTTCGGCCACCAGTCGGTCATCCGAAACGCTCCCTTCGATGTATTCCAGTCGTTCATGCCCGAGCAAATGGTCGAGATTTTTGGTTTGCCCGGTCGAAAGATCGTCGACGATCAGCACTCGATCGCCGCGGGCCAGCAAGACTTCCGCCAAATGGGATCCGATAAATCCCGCTCCTCCGGTGATCAAATTGATTTTTGAATCCCCGGCCGATGGTCCATCGGTCAGTGTTCCACGGGTCGAACCTGGAACGAGTTCGCTGTCCGGAGTCTTGGAATGCGTCACGTCAAAGGAGCCTGCTGGGCGAGGTCATTGGGCGGTGTCACGAGCGGGGCAAAGCGACCGGCGGTGCCGGGAAGATACCGCTTCCTACCGCATTCATGTAGAGAGGAGAGCCGAGCAGTACTACGTGTCCAACAAGCAGATCGGTTCAACAACCCGCTTCTGGGGGGTGTTAAAACGTGCGGCGAACTATCGATTGGCTCCACACGGCGTTAAACTATTTCGGTCTTTTGCACTCCACCAATCATGCGAGAAATCACTTTGCGTTTGGTTCGAAATCCTTCGGCGTCCACCCGGTGGCACGGATTGGTTGTCGCGGGCACCGCCCTGATCTGCCTGACCTCTGTTCTCGGTTTACCGTCTGCGCGTGCGGCTGACTCCACGGAGGAGTCGATTGCGCTCTACGCGGACGCCGCCAACTTTCAAACGAGCGGTGCGATCGAGCTGGCCATTCAGAACTGGAAGCAGTTCCTGAAGACATACCCGGACGATGATCTGGCATCAAAGGCTGCCCACTACCTGGGTGTCTGTCACATGCAAAGCGAAACGCCCGACTACGTCGCGGCCGCCGAGGCCTTCGAACTCGCTTTGAAGGACAAAGACTACGAGCTCCGCGAAGAGAGCTTGGCGAACCAGGGTTGGTGCTACTACGCATCCGCCGGCGATGGCCCTGACCGGGATGAAACTCGCCTCCGGCAAACGATGCGTGCCTTTGAACAACTTCGCAAAGAAAACTCGCGCAGCGAGTACATTGACCGTGCTTACTTTTACAGCGGTGAGGCCGCCTATGGACTGGGGGATCGTGAGCAAGCGATCAAGTTGTACGACAAGTTCTTGGCCCTGCCGATTGCCAAGGACTCACCGCTGCGCTGCGACGCGATTTACGCGAGAGGAATCGCCCAGGAGGAACTGCAGCGAGTCGACGATGCGGTTGCATCCTACGAACGATTGCTCCGCGAGTGCGCGGGCAGTCCGATTGCGGTGGATGTGAATCTTCGTTTAGGCGACTTGCGCATCACCGGCGGTCAGTTTGATGAAGCGATTGCTGCCTTCGATCAAGCGATGAAGTCCGCGAAATCCTCCGGCGAAGACGTCAGTCTTGACGACGTGGCGTATGCCCTGTTTCGGCAAGCGTACGCTCTGGTGCAATCGGGCAAACCCGACGAGGCTGCCATCCGTTACGACCGACTGCAACGTGAATTTCCACAGTCGCCGTATGCCGCAGGCGCGACGCTGGCGGCGGGTCAAAGCCTCTATCGCAGCGGAAAGACCGAACAGGCGGCCGAACGTTTCCGAAAGGTCCTCGAGCAACAAACCAATCCCGCCGCCGAGACGGAAGCGGCGCACTGGCTGGCACGAATCGAGCTCGCACAGGGACGTCCGGCCGAGGCCGCTAAGATCGCACGCGAGAAACTCAGCGGTGAAATCGACGGCGAGTACGCGATCGATTTGAAAGTCGACTTGGCGGAAGCCCTTTCACTGAACCCCAAGACGGTGGAAGAGTCCATCAAATTGGGAGAGGACATCTTCAAAGAAGCACCCGACGACTCACTCGCCCCACGTGCGCTTTACAACGCAGCGTTCTCGGCACTGCAGCTGGCTCGCTATGAGCAGGCGGGCAAATTGGCATCCACGTTCCTGGGCCGCTTTGTCGACGACCCACTCGCTCCCGATCTGCGTTTCATCCAGGCCGAGAGTCAATTCATGCTGGGGCAAATTGAAGAAGCCTCAACGTCCTACCAAGCACTCTTGGACGCGAGTGACACCAGCGCTGCCCAACGTCCTCTTTGGATTCTACGCGCCGCGCTTTCGCTGAATCGATTGCAACAACCCGAAGATGCCATCAAGCTCCTGAAAGCGGAATACAAGAACATCAAACTCGCACCGCAGCGTGCCGAAGCGCAATTCCTGGTCGGTCAGGCGCATCTCATAGCGGGACGTCCGGCCGATGCGGCGATCTCGTTTGGCAGGGCCAAATCCGCTGACCCGAATTGGGCGCGTGGCAGTGAAATGCAACTCTTGCAAGGCACCGCTCTGCTCAACTCGGGAGACGAGGAAGCGGCCAGGCAAGCTTGGACCCGTTTGATCTCCGCGCAGCAAGACACTCCGATGGCCGATCAGGCACGGTACAAACTCGCTCAGCTGGCAAGCTCTCAGTCGAAGTTCGCCGAAGCCGTGCAGCTTTATGACAAGATCCTGGAAGAGAAGCGTGATCCGGGACTGCTGCCCTACGCGCTCTATGGACGCGGCTGGTCCCTCATGCAACAGGAGCAACACCAAAGAGCCATTGAACCACTCTCGGAGCTCATCGACGAGTCTCCGAACCATCCACTCAGCGACGACGCATTGGTTGCCCGCGGAGTCTCCCATCGCGCCGCCGGTGACCTCAAGGCTGCCCGAAAGGACCTGCAGCAGTTCATTTCGAATGATGCTGCGGGTACCAACTTGGGACATGCGTTGTACGAACTGGCGTTGGTCGAGCAAAAGGAACAACAACCGGCCAAGGCAGCGGGACTCTTGAAACGCCTCCTGCGCGACGTTCCGGACTACCCCGGTTTGGACAAAGTCCGCTACGAGCTTGGTTGGTCGCTCCGGGAGTCCGGTGACTCGGCTGCTGCGTCGGAGCAGTTTGAAACCATGCTCAACGATTTCCCAGACACTTCATACGCCGGCGATGCCGCGTACTTTGTCGGGCAAGAGGCTTACCAAAAGGAAGACTGGGAGAAAGCGTCCAAGTTCTTTAGCATGGCAGCCGGCAACACCCGCGATGACGCACTCAGCGAAAAATCGCTGTACCGATTGGGATGGTCGTTCTACAAGCTGTCCAAGCTCAACGAAGCTCGCGAAGCGTTCGCCCAACAAGCCGAACGTCACCCGGACCGCAAGCTCGCGATCGATGCGTCGATGATGGTCGGCGAGTGCGAGTTCAAACTCGGAAAGTATGAGGAGGCGTTGCAGGCCTACTCGGAGGGACGGGAGCAAATCCGCAGCCGGAACGAAGACGCCAAATCCATTCGCGATGCCGCCGAACGACAAGTGCGTGAGTTGATTCTGCTCCACGGCGGCCAGTCGGCGGCGCAGCTGAAACGCTGGGACGATGCGATCGGTTGGTACGAAGAGTTGAAGACGCGTTTTCCCGCGACGGCTTACTTGCCGCAAGTTTTTT
>JBCBOO010000429.1:0-3345 GCA_039821235.1 Planctomycetota bacterium | reverse complement strand
CCTTCGGAGTTCGTCTGCAGCGCTCCGAATTCGGCCTCAGTGGCGGACGGAAGTGAACGGATAAAAGCGTGCTCGGCAAAATTCAAATCGCCGGCGAGCATCTCACGCGACTCCAACTGCTGGAGCAGCGTCCATCGTTGGGTGCGCTTTGGATCAGTGTTTCGAGCTGGTCGAAAAGTGCGTCCGAACTTGCGAAGCGAGCGGCGCTTCAGGGGCAAAAGCGGCATCGGGTGCGTCTCGAGGAGCAGAGGGAAAGTAGTTCGGCGTGGCGGAAGAGGAGATTTGTGCCAGTTGTGCAAGCCGAATGTTTTGGGACGATAACCCGTTAAAAATTGCTTGTCAAACTTCCCCCCCAACAGATTCAACGAGACGATGTTTTTGCTCTTGGCTTGACATACGCTTTCAGACGGGTATATTTCCCACGTGATTGGGCGATGCCTCTCTTTCGCCGCCTCCTCGATGTGAGGCCGAACGGCGGGACGTGTCCCCAGACAACACTGAGATACTCGGCGGTTTCCGAGTGTTCGTTTGTCAACGTTTCTTTGTGACTTCCGAGAAGTTGCACGGTCTAAGTTTTGTCGACCACCTCTACCTGATCGGTTGATCCCGTGAATTTGGATGCACCTGCGTCCAACGAGCACAACGGTAGAGTCTTGGTTTCGCAAACAGGGTCAAGCGTGATCGATGCGTAAAGAATGCATCGCATCAGGAGGCTTGGCAACATCGCACGAAAGGAGACGGATTCCGTCATAAATGTCGCGTGGCTCGCACGGAAGAGCGACGTCTTTAAACCACCTGCCTCGACTCGTCACCGGACGCGTCTGCTTTGGCGATATCTTTCGCCGATACGGCCGCAGCATCCGGAGTAGCGATGCTCCCCCGGGCAGCACCCCGATTTGTTCGAACAGTCTTTTTGGCTTGGCCCACTCGTGAATGTCCGCAGCTTTGCGACGCCGGCCTTCCTTTAATTTCCTACTGCGGATTCTCTCTCGAATGTCGGCTCAACGCTCCCTTGCTTCGTAGCGACTCGCTGCCCCGGCAAGGTGCCATCGCTGAGACGCTCCGACCATTCTCTGGATGACACATGGCAAAAAAGAAACGTTCACCGCGACGCGGACCCGGCCCCAATGGACAGGGTGGCGGCGGCGGCGGCAAGCCTCGGTCTCGGCGACGACGACGTGGCTCAGGTGGAGGTCCCGGTGATCGTGAACCGGCGGACGTTCCCAGCGACGCGCCCATGGAGGAGTGCGAGGGCATCCTCGAACTCCACCCCAACGGGTACGGATTCCTTCGCAGCCGGGACAACAACTACTCCCGCGAACGCAGCGACCCATTCGTGCCAGGCACGATGATCGAGAAATTCGGTCTTCGCCAAGGTGTTTTCCTGCAAGCCCACATGCAGCAGACCAAACGCCAGCAAGGTCCACGGGTACGCGAGATTTTGGATGTCGATGGCGTCAAGCCGGATGACTATCCCGACGTGAAGAGCTTTGAAAGCCTCACGCCGATCAATCCCGAAGAATGGCTGAACCTTGAGTGCGGTCGCAAACCGCTGACCAATCGCGTCATCGACCTGCTTGCACCACTCGGCAAAGGCCAGCGAGCCTTGATTGTCGCGCCGCCTCGAAGCGGAAAGACGATCATGTTGCAGGACATCGCCTCGGGAATCTCGACCAACCACCCGGACCTCAAACTGATCGTCCTTTTGATTGACGAACGCCCGGAAGAAGTCACGGACATGAAACGCAACGTCGTTGGCGGCGAAGTCGTTGCCAGCAGTTTGGACATGGACGTCGAAAGCCACGTGCGACTTAGCCAGCTGGTCATCGACCGAGCCCGAAGACTCGCTGAGATGGGCCAAGATGTGTTCCTTATGCTGGACTCCATCACCCGGCTCGCTCGAGCGTTCAACAAATGGGTCGGACGAAGCGGTCGGGGGGGGGCGACCATGAGTGGTGGTCTGGACATCAAGGCGATGGACATTCCCAAGAAGCTCTTCGCGACGGCCAGAGCGTTCCAAGAAGGCGGCTCTCTGACCATTGTCGGCACCGCATTGGTGGACACCAACAGCCGAATGGACGATGCGATTTTCCAGGAGTTCAAAGGAACCGGGAACATGGAACTCGTGCTCGATCGGCGACTTGCCGACCGTCGCGTGTGGCCCGCAATCGACATCAGCCAGTCGGGGACTCGACGCGAGGAACTCCTCCACGACGACGAAACGTACGAGGCGGTCACCATGCTGCGGAGAACGCTCTCCAGTA
Organism: Planctomycetota bacterium; assembly: GCA_039821235.1. GTDB lineage: Bacteria > Planctomycetota > Planctomycetia > Pirellulales > Pirellulaceae > Stieleria. Next base: position 1,081 of record JBCBOO010000429.1, on the reverse strand, counting down.
TGCATCCCTGCGATGCCATGGAGCAGTTGACAAAACAGCTCGGCCGCTTCGAAGATAATGATGAGTTTATTAAACTCATCAGCGGTGCGAAGACGACGCTATAGCGACGGGAGACAAGTCCCGTTGGATGAAATTCAGAGGCGGACCCGACACCGGGTCAACGCGGCCTAGCAGCCCGCCTCTGGGTCGAACCCACCTCTGGTCGAGGGTGTCCTACTCACGTTACCCTAATGACCAACCTGGACGGTAAGCGAATTGGTGAGCAGCTTCACTGGAACTGAAGTACCCCGTAAGGGGCTGTGGGTTCGAGTCCCATGCCGTCCGCTTCTTTTGACAGCCAGCACTCTTTGAGAAGGAGTTCCACGAGACCATGATCATCTACGGCTCGCGGATGTACTTCAAGAAGAACCTTGTCAAGCATTACGGCGAGTGCGAGCACTGCGGTCAGTACGGCCGAAAGCAGAGCTACCGCGCCCAAAAATTCGGGCACCTCTATTTTATTCCGCTGCTTCCGCTGGGCGCGAAATCGCAGATCCTGGGCGAATGCTCCATCTGCAACATGGGGGCCCACATCCCGCTGACCGAAGCGGAGCCATTGATCGAATCGCTCAACGATCGTTTCAAACAGTGGATCATGCAGATTCAAGACGGTGAGACCGAAATCATCCCCGAAGGTGAAGAGGTGCCGGTTAACGTCGGGCTGATGATCGCCGGCACCATCGACAACCTCTACTCGCTGGGAGAATTGACCAGCATCGACTCGATTTCGCAGATCCTGGACTCCTGCGAAATGCCCTATGAAAAGGAACTGGTGCTTGGCCGTTGGAGCGAAACGAAAGGCGACCTCGCGAAAGCAATCTTGCACTATCAACAGGCCGGAAAGATCCGACCGGATGAAACAGCGCCGATCTATCAAACCGCTGTCGCCCAGAAACGCTCCGGGAACCTGCCCGCGGCGATCGATGGACTGAAGCGTTACCTGACGAAGGAACCACGCGACTTGGGCGTTCATGCGGAACTGGCGTCGATCTACGAAGCCCAAAAGGATTTCCCCAACATCGTGGATGCTTACGACAAGATC
>JBCBOO010000428.1:0-3399 GCA_039821235.1 Planctomycetota bacterium | reverse complement strand
GTCTCGGAAATCAATGACGCTGTCGTGGCGGCAAGTTCACTCCAGGCTGTGGATGCGAATTCGATTCGGGTCTATGCGCGGGTGCGTGCCGATGTGCCGGTGTTTTCACAGCACCCCGAGACCGGTCAGCTCGTTCCGGTGGGTTGGGTGAAGACACGAGACACGATCCCCTTCGAAACAGAACACCTCAAGGAAGATGAAATGGATCAGCTTCGGTACCTGCTCGCGAACAAACACTTATTGGACGGTTGTTAGCATCTGTTGTCTTTCGCGCCGCATGATCATTGACTTCCGATAGGCCCGGAGGGCAGAAAGCCCTTTGCCGTGGGGCTCGCCCCTCGGGTCGATTCGAAACCGGTGGGCAAGCCCACCGGCAGGTGCTGCCGCCCCGTTCGGGGCTAATGCACGGCACCAAATCTGCGCAATCTAGAACGGCCGCAACCCCAAACTATCGACAGTCCAGGCTAATGCCCAATCGGCTAATCCGAAAATCAAGCTGAGAGTCTGCCTTAGCAACCGTAGATGAATTGAATCGTTGGATGGAGTTTCTGGATTTACTTACGTAATCAGGAGTGAGAATGAAAATGAACGTTAGAAGACTAAACCAAATCGGTCGCGGATTTCGGTATTCCGTGGCGATGGCAGGTGTGTTGACATTCGGAATGGCCTACCAGGCATCCGCACAAGTCACTGACTTTCGCGAAGCCATTCGCGATGCGGAAGCGGCACTCGCATCCGTCACAGTGGATGCGAAAGCCGTCGTCGTGGAGGACAAACAAAAGAAGGTGGTCGAGGGTGTCAAAATTCCGCGGATCGAGATCTTGCGGCCGGAGGAAGAACGTGTTCGGCAAGGCGTTTTCCTTCCGCCGAGCTCGATTGTGAGCACCGCCTTCGCCGTCGGTCCCGATCTGTTGGTGACGTACACCGGTCGACCTGCCGATCAAGTCAACGTGGCACAAGGTTCGGAAAGGAAGCTCGACGCGAAAGTGCTCGCGTTTGACTACGTCACTGGACTGGCGATGGTGAAGACAAGTGATCTTGAGATGGAGAGTCTGATCGTCAGCGCCGCCGCACCAGAACCGGGCTTGCCGGTCGTCTGTGCTTGGTTGGAGGAAGGCGACTTGCGCAGCGATGCGGGAATGGTCGCCTCCCACCTAATCGCGACAACCGCGGGAATGGGATTATCGCCGGAGATCGATTTTGGCGGAACCATTCAAAACGCTGGTGCTCCCGTGCTGGATTCCACCGGCATGGTCGTCGGGGTACTCGTGCCATCGCCGTCGGGCGGTTTGCATTGTGTTCCCAGTAGCGCCCTGCAGCGTTTGATGGAACAAGCCGAGGACGCAGACGAGCGGGTCGATTTGAAGCGTGGTCTCGTTGGAATTCAATTCGAAGGCGGCGGCCCGCTGGTCTTGGAAGTCCAAGAGAACTCGGCCGCAAGCGAAGGTGGAATCGAAGCCGGTGACCTCGTCGTGCAGGTCAATGACTACACGGTGAAATCAGCCAAGGATGTTGTGTCAGCCGTCGCAAGTGCGCGTGCCGGAGAGAAAGTCGAGATCGTGGTCAAACGTGACGGCAAGTATTCAACCGCGACCGTGGAGTTGAAAGAACACCCGCAGCAGTTGATCGCGAGTGTGTCCAATTTCCCGCGAGGCGGTTTTCCGGGTGTTCGAATGCAGCAGGGCTTTGAGCTTCGCGACGGGAAGCTTCTCCCGATGGAGATCGAGCCGGGCGCGTTTCCGGACTTTCCAATGGATGACTTCTTTCGACCGTTCAACATGCCACGAGCACAAGTCGAAGGGTTTCGAATTGAGCCCGGCAACATTGAGCAAACGCTCAAAGAGATGCAGCGTCAGATGGAGCAGTTAAACGAGAAGATGGACCGCAGACGTTAGTTGCGATTCTGACAGAGTTCGCGACGCGCCGACCGACGTCCTTCCGGTCGCGCGTCGCAGCTCGTTGTATCCGTACGCAGTCCTTATCCGACGCAGTCCTTATCCGAAGCAATGCGAACACGATCGAGTCGATACGGAATGCAACTTACTCGTCGTCGCAGTTGGGGTCCGATGCGGTTCGGTGCATTTCGCTTAGCTTGGCTTGGACGCTTAGAAGACGTTGCCATGCACCGAGCTTGAGCGTGACCGCTTGGCTGTTCTCATCGATCTTGGCCGTCTCAACCAGCTTGCTGAGACGATACTGCAAGAAGTCCAAGATCTCACACAACTGAGCTCGCTGACCGGGACTGAGGTTGTCCGGGATCGGAGGAAACTCGCGAACCGACGCGATGTCCATCTGGAAAGGCGACTGCGCTTCTCCCAAATCCACGTTGAGAGAACTCTCCGAAGACTTCATCTGTCGTGACATCGTCGGATTTTCACTGCCGAGTGCGGCGAGACGTTCGGCGATCTGTTCTTCCGAGCCGACCAACATCAAGCTGCGTCCGACGGAGATAAGGTCGCCGCTGCGAAGGATCTTGAGCGGATACTCGACGCCGTTGACCTTCGTCCCGTTGGTGCTTTCCAAGTCCGTCAGCACCAGACGATCGTTGTCCCGCTGGATCTTGAAGTGACAGCGACTGACGCGCTCATCATTGAGCTGAATGTCGTTGATCTCTTCACGTCCGACAGTGAACGGCGGCGACAAATTCTCGAATACCTTCCCTCGGTCCGCGCCATGGAGAACTTTCAGTGTCACACCCGGCATGGGCTGACTCCGTTCGGAAAAGGTACGAGAAGGATGGTCGTCGCTCTGCATGACTATAACCGCTCATTTGGAATGCGCCTGCCGAATTCTACGTTCCGCTGGCCTAACAGCGTATCAAACGATTTGCGCGATGACACACTTTAGATAGTTACTTTCTGGACAGGAGATCGCCAACGGGTGGTCCGGGGCGGGGCCTCGATTCTCCAGTAGGATCACATCTCTTTTTCTTTTTCGGCCTACATCGGCCAACATGTTCATGAAATCACTGCGGCTGACACGCCCGCTACAGCTACAGGTGACCAAAATTCCACCACTAGGAATCAGTTCCATCGCTTGCGCGTTCAGTCGTGTGTAGGCACGCATCGCCTGGTCCACTTGGTGGCGGGTCCCCGCAAAACGTGGTGGGTCGAGTACGACCGAATCAAAGGTTTTTCCCTCATCTCCAAGCCGTTTGAGGGCATCGAAGCAGTCTTCGCGGACAAACTCCATGCGGTCGGCCACGCCGTTTCGCTCCGCCGCGGCTTCCGCTGCGGCAAGGGCCGCCGCGCTGGAATCCACCGCGGTGACGTGCTCTGCACCTCGATGTGCCGCTAGCAGTCCGAATCCGCCGGTGTAACAGCACACATCTAAGACGCGTTTTCCGCTGAGATATCCCGCCGCAGCCTCGTGGTTGAGCCGTTGGTCGAGGTATCCACC
>JBCBOO010000427.1:0-3423 GCA_039821235.1 Planctomycetota bacterium | reverse complement strand
GTCTACGCGGCGCACGCCATTATCGGTCAGGACCGATTCGATGCGGCGGTTCATATTGGGCCGAGTCCAACGTTTGATTCGGGAGATGAAACCAAGGTGGAGGCCCACCTGTTGGATTTTGAGGGCGACCTGTATCAACAACGGCTGACCCTTGAATTTGAAGATCGGATTCGACCGGCGAAACGGTTTGAATCGTCCAAACAGTTAGTTGCGCAGTTGCACCAAGACGTGGCTTTGGTAACGCAGTTGCTTCGTCGCGAGCCCCCGAAGGAAATTTGATGAGTGTGAATTGGAAGCGATTCGTTGATCAAGTCAGCCATTACCTGCGTTTCGTTCTGGTCAGTCACGTGCGCCCGGATTGCGATGCGCTCGGCAGTGAGCTTGGGATGGCTTATGTCCTGCGTCAGCTCGGCAAAGAAGTGCGAATTATCAACGCGCATCGCGTCCCGGAAGCATTGGAATTTCTGGACCCCGCCAAGACGATCGAGGTACTCGGCGATGACGTGGAAGCCGATGAAATCGAAACGGACTGCTTCATGGTGCTCGACACCAGTGCCTGGCCGCAACTCGGAGACATGGCGGATGTGATTCGCAGTGCCAAGTGCGACAAAATGGTGTTGGATCATCATGTCGGCGAGGATGATCTCGGCGCGACGATGTACAAGGACTACCAGGCGGAAGCGACGGGCACGTTGGTCGTCCAAGCGGCCGACGCGTTCGGTGTCCCCTTGGTTCGACAAATGGCTATCCCGGTGTTTGCCGCGATTGCGACTGACACCGGTTGGTTTCGGTTTGGGAGTGTCAGTTCAGAAACCTACCGGATCATTGCACGGCTGGTGGATGCGGGTGTCGTGCCCTGCGAAGTCTACGCGGACCTTTATGAACGCGACACGCTGGCTCGCGTCAAACTTCGCGGACTGATTCTGTCGCGAACGACTGCGGAGCTCGGTGGCGCATTGATGCACACTTATGTGGAAACGCGAGACTTTGAGGCACTTGGTGCGCTCACAAGTGATACCGAAGACTCTATTAATCAAACGCTTCGCGTGAACAATACCAAGGCGGCTGTCATCTTCATTGGGCAGCCCCGTGGGGGATTTAAAATCTCGTTCCGCAGTCGATGTGAAATGGACTGCAATGAAGTGGCTCGCCAGTTCGGCGGTGGGGGGCACAAGGCCGCCGCGGGGGCTTTCCTTGATGGAACTCTCGATGACGTGCGAGGCCGCGTTCTTCCCGCGATGATCACCGCCCTGAACGAATCTTGCTAGGATTGGCCCACAGCTGGGGCCACTTTCTTCATATTCATTCGGTTAATAGGAACTTATGCGCCAAGTCAACGATTTTTTGGTCTTGATCGATAGCTACATCGGGAGTGCGGGTTGGTTTCCGTATGCGCTGCTCGGAACGGGGATCTTCTTTACGATCTATCTCAAGTTCCCACAGGTGCGTTTCTTCGCGCATGCGGTGCGAATCGTAAGAGGCAAGTATGACAACGAAGACTTGCCAGGGGACACATCGCACTACCAAGCGTTGACGACGGCTCTCTCAGGAACGGTTGGAACGGGGAACATTGCCGGAGTTGCATTCGCGGTTCACTTGGGTGGTCCGGCGGCGCTGTTCTGGATGCTGGTCACCGCGGCGGTTGGCATGTGTACGAAGTTCGTCGAAGTCTCGCTTTCGCATAAATACCGTGAGAAGCTGGACGACGGGACGATGGCCGGCGGACCGATGTACTTCATGAAGAACGCCAAGTTTTCATTGGGTTCGAAAACAGTGCAGTTGAAATGGCTGGCGGCGATCTTTGCCTTTGCCACAGTGCTTTCGTCATTCGGGTCGGGCAGCCTGCCGCAGATCAATAGTATCTCCAGCACGCTCAATGCGACGTTTGGGATCGCGCCGATCATCAGTGGAGCTGTGTTGGCCGTGTTGTTGGCCTTGGTCATCATTGGCGGGATCGGCCGTATCGCGGCGGTGACCTCGAAGCTGGTTCCGACGATGGCGCTGATCTATTTCGTTGGTGCGCTGTCGGTCATTCTGGCTAACTTCGACAACATCATTCCGTCACTGGTGTCGATCTTCTCGGGCATCTTCACCGGATCGGCCGCGACGGGTGGATTCTTGGGAGCGAATCTTGCGTTCGCTTTCAACAAAGGCGTCGGACGGGGGTTGTTTTCGAACGAGGCGGGGCAAGGCTCTGCGGCGATCGCCCACGCATCCGCGAAAGCGAATGAGCCCCTGTCGGAAGGGATGGTCGCGATCCTGGAGCCTTTCATTGACACGATCGTGATTTGCACCGTCACCGGGTTGGTCCTGTTGTCTTCCGGTGTCTGGGCGGAAAAGCATGAAAATCAGTTCTTCCTCGCTGAGATCGAAATCTTGGACGGTGTGTTTGAAGACGGACAAGACGACGATGTCCTTTACAAACACCTCAACGGCGTCGAGGGCCTTCCGCAATTCACCGGCGATCTGAGTGTGGCGGAGGGCCGGATTGAAAGTGAGGGAATCACTTTCATTCACGCACGGAGTCTCGCCGAAGACGTTTCGATCGTGGACGAGGATGGCAATCCGTACTCCGGAATCATTCCGATCGATAGCGGCTCCGTTAACAGTGATGCGACGTTAACATTTAACGGCAAGTCACTCGTGCACAGTGCGCCACTCACGGCGATCGCGTTCAACCGCGGATTCCTGGGCGAATATGGCCAATACATCGTTTCGATTGGGCTGCTGTTGTTTGCATTCAGTACCGCGATCAGTTGGTCCTACTACGGTGATCGAGCGATGACGTTCTTGTTCGGAACTGGATCGGTGATCTACTACCGAGTGGTTTACGTGATTGCGTTTTTCTTGGCGAGCTTTCAGGACACGACGATCATTTGGACGTTGTCAGGAATCACCATCGCGCTGATGACGCTGCCCAACCTGATCGGGATCCTATGGCTCCGCAAAGACATGAAGCAAACGATCGCCGACTACGGAGAATTCTTCGAAGAGAATTTCCCGGATGAGAAACATCCGGATTTCAAGTAGTGGCTGTTGCGTGAGTCCAGCTTTCTCTCCCTTGGGCCCTTGGGAGAGACGGTCGTGGAGCGACCAGAGCGGGATTTATTTGGACTCACGTAGTCCCTCTTTGACGCTTTAACGCATTGTTTCTCCCCGGGAGGGTAGGGTTGTCACCGTAAACTTCCTTCCTCGTCGAAGAATCAACCCCCGTCCCTTTTTCTTTCCCGCAACAGCGGGCAGTCTCTTGAGGCAACGATCGCTGAGATCAACCGCGTCACGCGAGGCTGGTTCGCTTACTTCCGCAACTGTACCTGGAATATTTTTGGCGATTATGACGGTATGATCCGCCGGCGATTGCGGCGACAGCTTCTTAAGCGTCACCGACGCAACCCGAAGCGTCTATGTCGAACGCATCGTTGG
>JBCBOO010000426.1:0-3445 GCA_039821235.1 Planctomycetota bacterium | reverse complement strand
GAGTCCGTGAGTGCGTTCGGCTCCGATTGCATCAACGAACTAAAACGGTTCCATGCAAGCCTCCAGTCGAAAGGCAGCCGGTTCGTGCTGTGCAACTTGGAACCAGCCGTTAAAGAATCCTTCTTCCCGCATCGCAACGCGAGCAATCGCGCGAGCGACGCTTCTTGATACGCGGACCAATAGGCAAGGGGCCGCGACACAACTTACTCGAATCAGCAGTGCTGCCATTGTGCTTTCAAGCGGCTGCGGTACGATGACAAGGTCGCGAGCTGATTGAAAGATCTTTTGGCGGCACCAAACCGGACGACAAGACAAAGAGCAGTGTGAGAATCCCGGCCGACTGGGATCCAATTGCTCGTTAGAAAGTAGGCCGATGTGTTGGAATACCTTGAGGTGTTCTGCCACGTCGGCTTTTTTTGTGCGCGTACTTCTCTCACTGGCGAGTCGAGACTGCGGAAAAGGAGAGAGAGATTTGTTTCTACCCGCAAGCCTTTGCACGCTACTGCTGGCCAGCGATGTGCTGACCACGAACACAACGTGAAATGAGCTTACAAAGGTTCGACCATGAACGCTCTCTCAGCCAATACACCCTGCGACGTTTTGCTCGACGATAACCAGCGTTTAGGTCCGAAGTTGATGGCTCACTCCAGCGGTGTCGAGTACAAGGCGATTTACGCATTCTCAAGCAAGAAATCGTACGACCTGTTTTGTAACAATAGCGACCAGCCACTGATCCCCTACCCGTTGGTGAAAGGCTATTTGAAGAACCAGATCGCTGATTCGGTTGAGACAGTGCAACTGGTCGTGATTGATGCCGAAGGACCGCAACAGGCTCGGATGAATGCGGCAACCATGAACTCCGTCTTGGATGCAGTGGAGCAAAAAGCGGATCAGGTCGGGCTCTCCTTTCACCTGACACTCGATCAGGAAACAGAAACTTACTGCATCGAATAAGGATGCGGACTCTTACTACCACGGTACAACGCTTGGGCTCCACCATGGAACCAAGCTGCATGGTACCGATTCACATCGGAGAGACTCATGACGCTTGGCAACCAAATTCCCGACAAGACGCTTCAGAAAAATGTCGACCGCAAACTGATGCAGAAATGTCCTGGATCCTCAGGAGTCAGTGCAACCGTCCGAGGTGGCGATGCAACCGTGACGGGAATGCTGAAGAACGAATACGAGCGAAAGCCGATTGTTCGCTGCGTGGCGGCGGTGCAGGGAATCCGGCGTGTTGTCGACCAATTGCAAGTGAAGAAAAGGGAGAAGCCCACCGGATAGGTGTGCAGGTCAACCAACCCGCGAAGACAAAAAAAGCCGCTGATCATGAGTGATCAGCGGCTTTCGTTTGTAACGGTGGAGGATCGACGACACCAGTAGAACTTTTTTCTGCAGGTGTTCAGGAGTGGGGCAATACGGAAATCGCAGTTTTTTTCGCGACGAACCTGTCTTCATGACGCACGTGGTATGTCCGAAGCGGCTTGAGTGGGAGTAAGGCGGCAAGGGGGCTTCCGAATTCAGCCAGCGACTTTATCCAACTGACTTCATTCGAACTTCGCGCATCTCTCTGGCGGGTTAGCAACTTGACCGTGCGCGACTCATGTCGGTTTGTCATTGGTCACGAAATAAATCCTTGCAAGTTAGTCCATAGAAAACAAAACACATCACGCGGCAACTTTGTCGGCCGTTTCTATTGCGCAGACCGGCAAGTGATCCTGACGGTTTGGCGAACAACCAAGTTGTAAAAAGCTGACGCTTGTACAAATGGACCGTAGAGGTGATGATTTCAGTACATCCTGCCCCCTCCCGGAGAGCCGCGCGTGGCGACCAGCGATCTTGTTTTCAACTTCTCCAGTCCTGAACAGGTGACTGTCTCTTACGACGGCACGGGTTCGGGCCGGTTTGAATTTGCGAATCCGGTCACGGACAAGGACCGCAAGGATATTCGCTGGTATGTGGAAACGTACGGAGCCCATTCTTTGGCGGAACCGGATGACAACGAGGCTCGTCGAATTGAAGCTCGGCTGCCGGAGATTGGCAAGGAACTGTTCAAGGCGGTTTTCAACGTCAACGCCGACGAATTCCCGGATGGCACACCAGCCCTCAAGCGATACAACGCGTTCCAACAGGGTGAGTCAGGCGATCGAGTGATCACGATCGAATCGGAAGACGCTTCGATACTGTCGATTCCGTGGGAATTGATCCATGATTCAAAGCAGTTCCTTTTCACCAAAAAGCCACACGTCAGCATCCGCCGTAAAATCAGCGGAGCAACGGAGGGTGCGACGCCGTTCAAAGTCGAACCCAAACAGCAGTTGCATTTGCTGTTCGTCGTCAGCCGTCCCACTGATGCTGGGTTTATTGATCCGCGAGCCGATCCTAAAGCGGTCCTTGATGCGGTGGAAGAATTCGCTCCGGGGCGAGTCACCTTTGAATTCCTTCGACCTGCCACTTTGAATACGCTCATCGCCAGACTGGATGACGACACAAAGCCGGTCATCGACATTCTGCACTTCGACGGGCACGGTGTTTTCAAACAGGTGTCCGAAGAGGAGGTTGAAAAGCAACCTGGGATGTTCGGCAGGTCCGTGCAGAGTGCAATCCTGCGTGAACGAGCGACTCGTGATGACGGCCAGCCTGGCAAGCCGGTCGGAATCGGCTTTCTGGTATTCGAAAAAGACGATGGGAAAAAGCAGTTGATCTCGGCAGACGACCTGGGCGAGAAGCTGCAAGAGTCCCGCGTCGCCCTGGTCGTCCTGTCCGCCTGCCAGACCGCATCGCTGGACGAAGAGGGCGATCCGATGGCGAGTGTGGCCGGACGACTGACATCCACCGGCACACCGGCCATCCTGGCGATGACACATTCCGTGCTGGTGACCACCACCAGAACTCTGTTCGGCAAGTTCTACGAAAGTCTGGCTCGTGAGCGCAGCATTGCCCGGTCACTGGATGATGCACGAGTTTACCTCGCGGATAACCCGGACAAGTTTGAAGTTCGGCGAGGTGACAAACGCGAAATGCTGACCCTGAACGACTGGTTTGTGCCGACGCTGTTTCGCAGTGGTCCTTCGTCGGCCATGCTGACGGAGTCAGACGGGGAACCGATCGAACGACCCGTTGCTCGTCACAATCTTCGCAAGACCGGCCAGGCAGGATTCTTTGGTCGCCGTCGTGAGCTATGGGACATCGAATGCTGGTTTGCGGACAAAGCACGACGAATTTCGATCACGGGTTTTGGAGGCCAGGGAAAGACGGAACTGGCCCTGGAAGCCGGGCGCTGGTTGTTGCGGACGGGCATGTTTCAGCAGGCCGTGTTTATTGACTATGCCAGTGTTCAATCTGCTGACCCGGTGTCTGTGGCCGTCAGCACGATTTCTGCCACGGTCGAAGAAACTCTGATCGATGCCGACGCCGTCACGCAGACGTTGCACGGCACTCC
>JBCBOO010000425.1:0-3460 GCA_039821235.1 Planctomycetota bacterium | reverse complement strand
AGTCTCTGATGACACTCACGCTGATTGACGAGGTCACCGAGACTCGTGGGCGAGGTAATCGTGAATGTATCGGTCAAGGCGTCGCCAACATCGTGTGCGGTTTCTTTGGCGGGATGGGAGGCTGTGCGATGATCGGCCAATCACTCATCAATGTGAACTCCGGCGGGCGCGGACGTTTGAGCGGACTGGTCGCTGCAATCTGTCTGCTCCTGTTCGTCCTCTTTCTGTCGCCGATCATCGAGCAAATTTCGATGGCGGCACTTGTCGGTGTGATGCTGATGGTTGTCATCGGCACCTTCGAATGGGCCTCGCTCCGCATGTTCGGGCGAATGCCGATGTCGGATGTGTTCGTGATGATCTTGGTCGCTGGTTACACCGTGTTCATGCATGACCTTGCATCCGCCGTCATCCTCGGCGTTGTGGTCTCGGCACTTGTCTTTTCGTGGCAGCACGCAACGCACATCGGAGCCGACGCGAGAGTCAACGAGTCGGGTAGCAAGACGTACCAACTGCACGGTCCGCTCTTCTTCGCTTCCGTGACACGTTTCAAGGAACTCTTCGATGTGAACGAGGATCCCGAAGACGTTGTGATCGACTTCTACTACACCCGCGTCTACGACCAATCCGGTCTGGAAGCGATCCGCACGATTGCGGAAAAGTATGAGACGGCTGGGAAGCGTCTTCACCTCACCCACTTGAGCGGAGAATGCCGTGGGCTACTGGACCGCGCGGGGAACTTGGTGGAAGTCAACGTCAGCGAAGATCCCCAGTACCACGTCGCCACCGACCGGCTCGCGTAACGGCGGGGCATGTCTGATCACGCTGCACCCGTACCTGCATCGAACGCGATGCGTTCCGGTCGTTCCTTGGCACGAAAATACTTGTGTTTGTTTTCTACCCGTCCGAACGACGACGATGACCAAACAAACCGAGTGCGAGCATACCAAAGATCGCTGCTGAAGCAGGCTCAGGAACGACAACAGTGTGTGACCCCAGTCCGCTGAAAACGTCTTTTCCGGCACCTACCCATTCGAGTACAGGATCAAACAAATCGCTGGGATTGGTATCGCCGCTGGTGACCGTACGAATTCGTCGCAACGTGTTGTCCATTGAGCTAGGTGTACCCCATGAGCTACCAGGATCTGTGCCAATGGTTCCGAATGAATCAAGGACTCCCAAATCCGTATCAAATAGCTCAATCGCATCATCGCCGTTGAAAAAGCTGCTCCCAAAAACCTGATCTGCGACATCCAAAATCGCTTGGGCAGCACCATCATCAGCGATGACAAAGGAATCTCCCGAGCCAACAGTCCCTGACAAGTTGAGGGTAGTTCCAGCAGAGGTATTTCCGTTGAAGTAAAACCTCAGTTCCGTCTTTTCCAAGTTGAATGCAGTAGGTCCAGCGTTAAACAATTCAATTGCCTTGTTATTGCCCGAGCCCTCGATGTACTCCGAGATGAATAGCCCTCCGAGACAGCTCTGGCAGGGTAAAAAGGCGGAGGCAATAAGAAGAACAAGACTAAATTTCACGGTAGGATCCTGGGTGTAGATTCGCGCCCTAAAATTCCTAGAATCACCTGTACACCTGCTTTGATCAACCCCATTGATATGAAGTATTGACTAAGATTCGCTGTCGAACCGACTGGTAATCAGCCTTTGCTCTGGGCGGTTTCCGCCTTTGCGACAACCAGGAAACCCTCGATGGTCGAGTCGGCTTCCTTGCGGAGTGTTGCGTTTTGGCAGAGCTCTATTTCGAGCCCCGCCTCGGCGAGCCAGGCGCGGACACAGTCTTCGTGGTGAGCGAATCGCCCGGACTGCATGAGGCGGTACCCTGCCTCGACGCCGGATTCAAAGTCTCCACCGGATTCCTGATCGCCCAGTGATTCGAGACTGAAAATCATCTTGCCGCCGTCTTTGAGTGTCTTTGCGGCAGCAGTGAACGTTGCTCGCAGATCACCAAGATAGATCAAGGTGTCGGCGGACAGGATCAAGTCAAACTGATCTTCCGTGCCAGTCAGGTACTCGACCAAGTCGGACTCAACGAGATCATCATAGGTTTCACGTTGGTTCGCATAGAAGAGCATGTTCGGAGACAGGTCGACGCCGATCACTCGTTTTGCCAACGGCCGCAAACGAGGACCACAAAGCCCCGTCCCACAGCCGAGATCCACGATCGTTCGATCGGACGCGTCGCCATCGGCCAAAAACCGGTCGGCGAGATCACCCAGCAAATCGGGCACCCGGTATTCCAAACCCTCCAAGCTCTTGTCGAAGTCCTCGGCATAGCTATCGAACGTCGAACGCACATAGTCGGCCGAGGCACGTTCGGGAGGAGTCTCCGTTTCGCCGCATGCCTGCAACAAATGCGTTGCAATCGGATCGTCGGGTCGGATCGCCAACCAAGACCTGTAAGCGGCTTTCGCGTCTTCGATCCGTCCCAGCTTTCGATAGATCGCCCCGAGGCGGCTCAGCGGGCTGACGGCATCATCATCCACCTTGCAAGCGGTCTCAAACGCTTGAATCGCGTCGTCGAATTGAGCCACCTTCTCGTAGGCGGCTCCTAACGCCGACCACGTCGTTGCGTCGTCTTGAACCAACTCGGTTGCACGACGAAAGCAATCAATCGACTCGGCGAGACGGTCCAGGTCGTTGAACACATTGCCCAAGTTGTGGATGGCTTCCGCATAGTCGGGGCGCAACTCGATCGCTTTCTGGTAAGTCTCGATGGCCTCGTCAGATCGCTTCGCGCCGGCAAAGATGTTGCCCAGGTTGTTGAGCGCACTCGGTTGGTCCGGATTGTGTTCCAGCGAGGCTTGGACACGTTCGATCGCCGTGTCGGTTTCACCGAGTTGATGTGCGAGGACGCCGAGCAAGTGCAAGGCATCGGGGTGTTCCGGAGCGTGTTCGAGTACTTCCTGGTAGGCCCACTCGGCGTTCGTCAACTCGCCGTTGCGATGAAGCTCAATTGCGCGCTCCAGGATATCGCCCACATTGGTATCCGAGGCTGATTGATTAGTTTCCGACATTCCCAGAATGCTCCGTCAGGTGGATGTTGAAGTATTCCAATAATGCGCCCATCTCAAAGTTCAAATTCTTGAGCGCCAGTGAGTATTGAATCTTGCTCCGATTCGCCGCCGTTTCGGCTTCGGCCAATCGTCGCTCGGAGTCGAGCAGGGCGTTGAAGTCAAACTGCCGAACAGGCGCTTGAGCCTCACTGTTCAAGAGATCGTACTGCTCCTGTGCCGCCGCCGCGCGATTGATTGCGACTCGCATGACCTCGTAGGCCCGGTCGCATTCCGCCAATGCGTTGCTGACACTGTGCACGACCTGCCGCGTGAGCTCATCCAGGAGGGCTCGTTCGCGCGACACTCTTAACTGTGCGTTTCGTATCGCGGCATAGGCTTGTCGACGTCCCACCGTTTGCGTGTAGCTGACGCCCACCAACCACTCATGGGTTGCG
>JBCBOO010000424.1:0-3470 GCA_039821235.1 Planctomycetota bacterium | reverse complement strand
ATTTTCTTTTTTTGCTCGAATGTTCTCCTCCATCAGCTCGGCGATGACCTCGTTCTTGGAGTCGAGTTTTTCGCGGAGCTTTTGAAGTCTCGCGTCCTGCCTGGAGGACTCGGCCTTGGCTGACCGTGGCGAGCTGAAAGCCTGCTCGGCTCTCTGGAGTACTGCGTTGACCCAGTTGTGGATCATCGTCGGTTGCACATCGAGTTCGTTGGCGATCTCAGAGACCGGAACTCGGTCCTTCAAATGCCTTCGAACAGCATCGGCTTTTTGCGTGTCGGTGAAGGTGCGTCGTTTCTTTCGGGACATCAGAATTCTCCTCAGCTGGTGAAATTAACTCACCGGAGGCAAAATTCCAATTCCATGGGAGGCAAGACAGTTGAGCTAACGCGAATGGCAGTGTTCACCGAAGGCGATGCAGGAAAGGTCACAAGTTCGGTCACCAACAGCAATGGCGTTGAAGGTGTCATTTCACTAGATGGACCGAGCGGAGGAGTGAGCGCGGAGCAGGTAACGACCTTCACTCACGAAAGAGATCTCAAAGGATTCGCGGCGGCAGCTTCCGACACCGGCAAGGATAGGACTGGCCGCCCGAGTGTAATCAACATTTACAATCTCAAGGGTGTGTACCAGTACGGCAGTTCTGGCAGTGGAGGGTTGAAAAGCTATTCAAGCTGGAAAGACCTTGTTGATTTCCCTCAGGATGCTGCTGAGCAATTTCGAGACTCGTTTCTTGGCGTATTCTCAGGCAAGACGTTTCAGCAAATCAATCTTCACACCCCTCCGGATCGAGCGAAATCCGGTTTCCCGATCATCACGCAAGCAGGATTCGTGGTGAATGATGAAAGCCTGGAATCAGTGAATGTGCGTCTCTCGCTTACCTACACTTTACGTCGAGTCACCACGAAACCAATCAGAATCGACAAGCTCAACGAAAAGATACTTGATTCGGACTATCACCAGGGGCAGGTGATTCGCGAGTTGTTTGTCAATCTTAAGCCAACTCTTCATGACAGGTAGTTGCGTCGCACCAAAGTTCTTCCGCAGGCAAAGGTTGGGGAGAACGACTAGAACGGGAAAGTTGACCTTGCAAACGTTGGCATGAATGCGAGATCGCTTTCTTTGTCGTGAAGACTGGCCACGAATCAGGAAAGGGGAAGGGGGAATCAGGAAAGGGGAAGGGGGTGGTTTTAGCGAAACCAACCTTTTTGCTTATTCTGCTTAGACGGCATTTGATTGCGTCTTTCGTCCACGGAGAACCCTTGCCGTTACGGAAAAGTGGACCTGATGGGCGTTTGGCTCAGCATTCGTTGTACGACACACACAGCATCGTTTTGGGAAGTGGACCCGATTCCGAGTCCCTCATGCCACTTGGTAATTTGGTGCTTTTCTGGTTGGGACGGACGCAGCCACTTGCCCACCCTTCCAATGAACGATTTGAGATACCTTAGATGAAGGCTGTAGGTCCCAGGCTTGCGATTGGCTTGGCACCAGTCCAGGTAAGCTTGGGAGATCTGACGCGGCATGGCTTGGCCTCGATTTCGTGCATTGAAACGTGCAGTTAACGTTTCAATACTCTCGGCCAAGTCAGAGAAGGCAAGGATTTTTGAGTCGGGGCGACTAGATTCGAACTAGCGACCTCTACGTCCCGAACGTAGCGCTCTACCAGGCTGAGCCACGCCCCGATGAACTCGATCTTAACGGAGCCTCTTTGCGACGGGAATACCTCTTTTTCCCCGTGAATTGTGGCTGCTTCAATGCCTTGAGCTAGGCGGCGTTGATTGCTCGGAGTGAGTCCTTCGCTACCACGCAATGCAGCGATTTGGCTCCCTTCTTCCGGGTGAGACTGAAATCATCCAATCCGCGGATTTCCACTTTCGAGTCCGCCACGTGGTGCTAAGTCCTTTTGTCGAAGGCCTCTCTCGGAAGCTTGCCGTCGCGATTTCTTTCGGACCCGGTGATTACGTAGGGATTTGCTCCATGAATTGTTCTCTTTCCACGCCCATTCGTCAGTCACTCGCCAACATTGGGACGCGTCACATGCGGCCCTCCCGGAACAACGCCCGCGGAGCCTCGAAACGGCGAACCAATCAACAGCCCGTCCCTCCACACGGAGGCGGCAAAGACCTTCCTTCACCCAAGCTGTTGTGTATTGATGACGATCCCGAACTCTGCCGCACGCTGGAAATGCGGCTCTCAAAATTCCGGATCGAAGTGCTGCTCGCGTTCTTTGGCACGCAAGGCTATTGGGAAGCGATCACGGACCAGCCCGATTTGATCTTGATGGACGTCCGCATGCCAAATGGTGATGGACGATTCGTTTTGCAGTCACTGCGTCAGAATAAATCCACCTGTTCGATTCCGGTCATCGCGTTGACCGGAATGCGAGACCCGAGAATTCGACAAGAGATGCTCTCACTTGGGGCGGATAGCTATCTGCAAAAGCCAATCGAATTCCAGTCGTTACTTCATGAGATGCGTCGTTACGCATCCATCGAACCGATCGAGCCACGCGGCTAGTTCGTCGAAGCACCCGCTCGATCTCTTGCACTCAATCTTGCTCGTGTAGCCGCTCGATGCGGTGGCGGGTACTACTCGGGGGAATGTGATGCGTCTACTCCTAATCGAAAACAGCCACGTTGATTCGGCATTTGTGGAACGAATGTTGCGGTCCGCGTTTCTTCAACTCGAGTTGGTGCGTGTCGAGAATCTTGCCAAAGCTGTTCTTCTTCTTGAGCAGGATATGGGTTTCGATGCCATCATCGCATCGGTCAGTCTTCCGGATTCGGAGGGCATCGACACGGTTGGTCGACTGCTGGAAGTCGCGGCCGGAATTCCACTCATCGCGCTTGCCGACATCGAAGACTACGGCGTTTCCAAACGCGCCATCCGACTCGGCGTTCAGGACTTCTTGTCCAAGCGAATTTTGAACTCGGAAACATTGGAACGTTCGGTCCGATACTCGATTGAGCGAAAGAAGTTAGCGATCCGAAATGAGCGACTGTTGTCTTCGCTGGGCGAAAGCGAACGTCTTCTTCGAACCCGCACGCAAAAATTGGAAAAGGCCTGCAAGACGGCTCAGACGTTCGTCGAGAATGTCTCGCATGAATTTCGCACCCCCCTGACGGTCATTATGGAATACGCGTCGTTGCTGGCCGACGGTGTTGCCGGATCGGTGACCGAAGAGCAATCCAGCTTGCTGGGAATCATCGATGACCGCGCTGCCGACCTGAACACCATGGTCGACGACATGCTGGATGTGAGCAAGTTGGAATCCGGAATGCTCGGTGCCGCCAGGTGCCGCGCCGAGGTTGGTGAAATCGTCAGCCGTGTGCTACCTGCTCTGCAGAGAAAATCGCAGATTCGTGAAGTCACATTGCAAGTCGATATCCCCGAAGATACTCCCGCGGTCTATTGCGATTCCGAGAAGACCGGTCGTGTGCTGATCAACCTCGTCGTCAATGCCATCAAGT
>JBCBOO010000423.1:0-3555 GCA_039821235.1 Planctomycetota bacterium | reverse complement strand
TCGAACATCGTCCCGCCGGATTCTGGAACGGCTTTTAGGCGAGTCACAATGCGGTCGATCAACGTCATGTGCTGATTTCGCACCTTATCGCGGATATCGACCGCTTCCACACCCTTGATTGATTTGCCGTGTCCGACGTCGTGCAAGTTCACGTTCTCGCCCTCGATTCCTGGCAGTCCCGTGTAGCGTGTGCCAAGTTCATCGGCGGTGAAGGTCACCACATTGGTCATGCCCGAGATCAAAGTGGAAAGCAAGATTTCCACCAACCCCGCTTGACGATCGACCGTGGACAAGTTGTTCGCAAGGTACTTCGCATCGAGTTTTGGGATGTGCTGACGAATGATCTCTCCCATTGCTTCGACGCGGTCGTTTCGTCCGCGGATGTCGTGCACCGCGTCCGCGTAGTTGGCAATCTTGCGTTGTTCGATCCCATCGAGATGACTCGCCAGCGATGACTCGTTGTTCGACAGAAACTCCAGCACTTGCCGTTCCAGTTCGTAGCGTGTGCGAGCATCTTGGTCCGTGGAAACCGACTTGAACAATTCCTGCATCGCGATCTTTGGCGAACCGAACGCATAATTGGGCTGCTGCGGCCCGCGTGCGGAAAATCCCTTTTCGATGCCATCGATGTTGCCGCGAGCATTGCCGCCTTCGCTGGGAAAACAAGCCAGTTCGATGTGGTGAAACGGAGATGGAAACAAGTCGGCCAGTTCAAAATCGACGGTCGCCCATTTGATGGAACTCAGCCGTTCGTTCGCTTTGTAGGCTCCCAGCGATGAGCACCAAGTGTGATGGCCAGTCGTGCACATCTTGCCTGAGAGTCCCTGCAGGATCGTCATGTTTTGCTTGTGCTCGGCAAGCGGGCTCATCCACTGAGGCAAGTCATGGTCGTCCAGGTCAACGTCGAACGCTTCTTTGCGTTGTTCGGCATCCTGCAACCGCTTGTCAAACGTGGGTGGGACCAGAGAACTCGGCAACAGCCCATTTCCCTTGTGCATGAAAATGAACCGCATCGGCGGTTTGGTCGTCGAAGTACCCGCACGGAGCGACTGTGACATGAGGCTCAGTGCACCAACACCGGCCAGCGAGTGCGATAGAAAGTCTCTGCGATTTTTCATGGTTTCTCTCGTTGTGTCCCGGGTGAGTTTCGGAACGAAATGTCTAGCTGGCGTCTTTGCGGTACCTGAACGAATCCGATGTCAGCAAGGAAACGACCACGGCGCGGAAACTTCCGCCGCTCTTCACATAAGCATGATCCGCGTCGATCAGTGTTTGCGAATCGGACAGGATTTCGTTACGTCCCATAAAGTAACGAAAAGCATGGCGAATGATTGACTGCCGGACTCGTTCGGATCGTGCCAGTCGATCCATCAGGTCGAACGCATCGGCGACTTCGCCATCAAGCTCCGAATCGCCCGTCCCAGACAAGTATCCCGCCGCGTTGACCGGTTTCGTCCTGTAAACACTGGCGGATGTTTTTCCGTTGCCTTGTTCGATCAAGTTGTCGGGGTGCTCCAAGCTTTCATCTGTTCGATAGCGACCGAAGTCGTCAAAAATCTCAAACGTCAGCCCGAGCGGATTCATCTGTTGATGGCACTTCCAGCAGTCCCGTTTTTTGGTCACGGAATCCAAACGTTCGCGTAACGTGCGGTGGTGGTCTTCGGGAATCTGAGCATCCACGGTGATCGGCACATCGGGTACCCGGCCGGCCAACAGTTTTTCCCGGATCCAGCGACCGCGGCGGACGGGATCCGTTTCCGTGTTTTGCGAATGCGCCAGGAGCCATGCGGGGTGAGTCAAAATGCCTTTGCGATGCTTGACGGGGAAGGGCTGAACGACAGGGAAATCCCATGTTTCGACGGCCTCGTACTTGCCACGTGACCAACGTCCCTGATATCCCAGTGGTCCTCCACCGGGCACCGGCGGCAAGTTGTAGATTTCCGAGTGGCGAAACTTTTGGCCGCCGTGAAAGAACCACGGAAACGTGATCGGCGTCGTGCCTTTGCCGAAAGTGTGTTCAAAGAACGACATGAATCGTTCGTAGTCTCGGACGTGGTGTTTGCGTCGATCCTCACGCAGATCTTTGATACGGATGATTGCGAAAAGATCCTTGTGTGCTTCAAAATTTTCCAGCAAGGCCTGTTCGGTGTTGTTCTTCCAATTGGTGTCTTTCAGCCCCTCGTAGGCGCGACGCCAGTCGGCGACAATCCGTTGGCCTTCTTCATTGCTCTTGGTGTGCAGAACAAAGAACTGATTGGTTGTTAGCAACCTTGCAAAAACATCCGTGTCTTCGGTCAAAATCGAATCGACCACTCGGTCGGCTTCGTTGGTAACCGAGCCGGCTGTTCCGCTGTAATCGCGACCGGCATTGTCGTAGAAGCCTCCGCTGCGAACAACATCTTTGAACAGCTTGATGCTGGCCGGGTAACCGAAGAACTCGCGAAAGAAGCGATTGATCTTGGGATGGGTGACTTGGTGTGAACGAATATGGATGCCATTGAGCGAAGAATCGCCCTCGCCGTAAAAGGTCTGTTTGTCATCGAGCAAACGGGTAACTTCGCGGCGATAGTCCTCCTTCGTTTGCAATCGGCCTTCCGCAGCCGCCTGAACCAATGGGTCGTCTGGGACACGGTCGTCGATCGCATAGGCGATGGCGTACGCGGCTTCGCGCGGCGAGAGTTTTCGGCGCCCAAACTCATCTGCCTCGCCAGCGCCAAACTCAAGTCGATACAGAAACTCAGACTTCAGCAGCACGCTCACCAGTAGCTGCCGCAGTCCTTCGATGTTCCCGCCGACTTCGATCGATGATTGGAGCAGCGGAAGGTACCGACTCAATTCTTCGTCGGTGGCATTGCGCTGCAAGACACAATCGAATTGGGCCTGAATGGCCGCAATCATCTCCTCTTCGGTTGGTTGCGATTCCTTGCGAACGACGGTGACAAAAGCGCTCGGTGATGTCGTCGGATACCAGCGATCTTTTGAATTCGTGAACTTCAACGTTCGTCGATCTTCGCCAAGATGAAGCGCACCAAAAATTTGCTTTTCTGAAATCCACTGAGCATTGTTCAGCATGACCAATAAGTGGCCGCCGTCGAGCGTCGCGGTATCGTAGTACCGAACTCCGGAGTGATCGGGCAGTACGATCGGGTTGGTCACACCATAAAAACTCCGTTGGCGAGCTCTCCCTTGCAGCTTGAACACCGCATTGACCCGCTCGTGAAAAATTTGCGGGCTGACTAGCCAACGCCGAGCCGGCGTGAATGGCGGGTCGGTGACGGAGCCATCAAACAGCTTTTCGTGATCCACATAGTTTCCATAGGCTGGCTGGCGTAACTTGTCGTCCAGCTTGGATGCGTTGTGGGAGCGCAGCGTCGTTCGCAACCAACCGGACAATTTTTCCTGTTCATCCTGACTCAGCTGACTCGCGTCCTCCGGAGGCATCAGACCAAAGAAAACTTGGTCCTGTGCACGGTTAAGTAGATCCAGCTTCGCGTCGAGCGTCAGTAAAGAAAAATTGTCAAAGCGGACTGCCGCTTCCGCCGACTCACCGCTGTG
>JBCBOO010000422.1:0-3580 GCA_039821235.1 Planctomycetota bacterium | reverse complement strand
ATCATCTCCATCTCAAGGCAGGTGAGTCCAAATCGTAAAGAAATCGAAACTGCTGTCAACAATATGGTGGGTGGCACATTCCGATACATTACCGCGTAAGAAAGCACATCGACGGCAAAGACCGACGCGAGTGCTTCCATGCGTCTACGAATCCACTCCTTGCGAAAGGAGTAATCCTTCCCGGTGGCGTAGTCGACACCGGCAAGGAAAGCACGTCGAACGCATCGCTGGACGACATGAACGACACAAACTTCGGCGGGGTCAAATTGTTCAGCACGTTGCGGTCTCGGCATCAAATCATCTCCATCTCACGGCAATTGAGCCCAGATACTACAAAAATCCATTCCGATGTCAACCAGAGGGTGGGTGGCACCATACGATACCATACGATAGCACCAGGCGAAAGCTTGGTCTTGGGATCCGCCAAGTGAGTCGCTAGTGCATCTTCGACGGATCCGCCAAAGAACACTTCCAACACTTTTCGCAATGCAGAAGCTGCCGCACTCTTGCGTGCGACGGCCGGGCGGTAAATGAAAGTCCGCCTCTCCGTTCGGTGCTTGACAGCTCCCTTTCTCTCCAGGCTGCGGAGCTGAGTCCTGACGGTGGCGTTTGCCAAGTCTTCGTCAAGAGCAGAAACAATTTGGTTGGCGGTGCATTCGCCCAGTCGGTAAATCGTCTCGAGGATTTCGCGTTCCCGACGCGACAACTTTGTTCGAAACACAAGCGGATCTCCTTCGGTTGCCAATATACGTTAATTTTATAACACTGGCTACGAAGGAAGCAATGCTTGATTGTTAAAAAAATAACCTTTCGAGCGTCTCCGCCATTTGGTGTGAATGAGCCAGTGGGAAGGCGGGCTGTTTCTCCTGGTAATTTTGCAGTGAAGCTACCTGTTCGTCTTCCTCGCTAGGCAGTAGGACTAATCATCGGCAGGCGCGCCGTCCTTGAGCACGAACTTGGCTTGTAGGCGGGCGACTTCGGTTGCCAGGCCGGCTTGTTCGACGCTCTTAAGAACTTCTCGAAAGTCCTTGTAGGCGTCGGGGGCTTCATCGCGTGGGTATACTCGGCAATTGCTGACGACGTCGTGATCTGCGAGCCCCTTATCGACGTCGGTTTGTGAGAGTCGCTTTTTTGCTTTCGTGCGACTCATCTGTCGTCCTGCGCCATGGTTGACGCTGTACGCCGTTTTCGAAGCTCCCTCGGCAGCCACCATGACACTCGACCCATCACGTGGGTTTCCCGGCAACAGAATCGGATGCCCGACGGATTCAAACTTCGTGCCGACCAGTTGTGCGTGCCCCGCCGGTAACGCACGGGTCGCTCCCTTGCGATGCACCCAGCACATTTCACTACCGACCGGTTCTCGCCGCGCGACGTTGTGAGAGATGAAGTAGACGAGTTCGCCTCTCACACCCGGGAAGATTTCTTGAAAAGCCTCTAGGACCAGCTGATTGATCAGCAGGTGATTGACGGTCGCAAAGTTCGCTCCCATGGCCATGTCACAGAGATACTCAAAGCCTTCCTTCGAATCGACTTCGGCATAAACCAATTGCGGGTCACCTGCGGGAAACGCCAAGCCTCGCTTTTGAAACACCGACTTCATCGATCGGAACTGTGCCATCGCAAGGTCATGCCCAAAGCCGCGTGAACCGCAATGCGACAAGAATGCGACGCAGCCATCCCTGAGCCCGAAGACTTTGGCCGCCTCACGCTCCTTCGACGAACCGGTGAGGGAGACCACCTCCGCTTCGCCAAAATGATTGCCGCCGCCATAACTGCCGAGCTGCCGGTACTTCGATTCAATGCGGTCTTTCTTGTCCCGTTCACGACCCATCCATTCGAGTCGTGCTGCCAGAGAATCCGATGAACCATTGGGGGCCGTATGCGATGCGTCTTCGCAGACTTGGGCCATTGCTTTGGGGATCCCGAGTTGCTTCAAGACACTCTTGGAGGCACCTTCGGTTGCGATTTGAAAACCCAATCGGCCATCGACGCGACGTGACTTGGGGACGTTGCGTTGACCGCGACCGGCGCCCGTGGGGACGCGCTGCGCGATGGCCCGGATCACTCGTTTTCGCACGCTGACTTCGGAGATCGCCTCCGCCGGCAGATCCATCTGCAACAGACTCATGCTGCACTTGATGTCGACACCGACCGGGCCGGGATAGATGTGGCTGGGAGAGACCATGACGCATCCCACCGGTGCGCCGTACCCGACGTGAGCATCCGGGTTCAAGACGACTTGGGAAACGCCCGGTGCACGCGCGCAGTTGATCGCTTGGCGATAGGTTTCGCCGCCGAACGAATCTCGGATCGGATCGGTGCCAATGACGGTGACAGGCGAATAGCCTTCACCGACCGGCAGCTCCGCCGTTGCATTGCTGGTCCGATTCAGCATTTCGGAAGTCGTGTCCATGGTCTTCTATCAATCAAGCGAGTTGACGTAGTTCGTTGGTGTTTCACCCAGACAAACGCCCAGCCTACAAGGTTCACCCCTGCTTGACAGGCATCCTGCCACCCGGGAAACGTCGAAGGAGCCGAACCGGCAAGATGCCCGTCCTCGGTTGAGGCATTGGCGCTGGTTAGACTGGTTGGATGCAAGAAGAAGAACGTTTCGTACGCGACTTGATGTGGGCGGTGAACAGCCCGCCATTGATGGACGCAACCCACCGTGCCGCGCAACCTTTGCAAGCGAGCGATATCGACGGCGAGCACTTGCGAGACCACTTCACCCGGCACCGCGATCGACGTGTCGGTCGGTACTTTGAACGGCTGCTCGCCTACTGGGTTCGTTACATTCGTCGGTGTGAAGTCGTCGCGCATTCACTGCAACTGCGTGACGGAAAACGAACCCTCGGTGAAATCGACTTGCTGTTTCGTGACGAGCAAGGCCGACTGAATCACTGGGAAGTCGCCTGCAAATTCTATCTTCAGTTGGACGTGGAGGATGGTCCCACCAGATACATCGGCCCCAATCCGAATGACTCACTGCAAACCAAAGCGTCTCGGCTACTGGAACATCAACTGCCACTTGGACTCCGCCATTTTCCCGAGATTGAGTTGCAAACTGCATTTGTGAAGGGACGGATCTTTTACCACTGGCTGGGCGACTCGAAGGGGCGCGCGCCGAATGAGCTGACTACCGATCATCTGAAGGGTAAATGGCTATGGGCACGCGAGCTACCTGAATTACTCGGCACAAACCCACTGCATTATCGAATTCTCAACAAACCGTTTTGGCTTTCGGACGAAGTCATCGATCCCTCGGGCGACGAGCTTCTGTCCACTGATGAAGCGTCACGTGTTCTTGGGAACCACTTCCTTGACCGAGCAACTCCGATTCTCATCAGTGGGTTTCAAGATGGCTTGTCGCTGGAACGCGAGTGCGAACGTTGGTTTGTTGTGCCCAATCAGTGGCCGTTGGAAATAAATCAAACATGAGATCAATCACTGTCGCTTTTATGGGTCCATCCGGGTTTTTCGTGGGTGCGTTCGTTCGAGGTAGCCAAACCGCCGCTCGGGCTCGGCAAAGGGGGCCGTCCCCATTCGCCTCGCCAACCAGAAAGGAAGAGCGTCGTGT
>JBCBOO010000421.1:0-3617 GCA_039821235.1 Planctomycetota bacterium | reverse complement strand
AATGGAAAGAAGGGCATATCGAACAGGCTGAGCATCAGTTCCTGGGTCGCTTGCCGCAGAATCTTGACGCGTTACCGCGAGACAAGAAATTGGTCGTGCACTGCCGCGGCGGTGCTCGATCAGCAATCGCCGTCAGTGTGTTGCAAGCGGCAGGTCTGAAGAACGCGGTCAATCTGGCGGGAGGCTACATGGCGTGGAAGGCGGATGGCTTGGCGAGCGTGACGCTGCCAGCTTAAGTGGTGGCTACCGACTGTGGTCGAACGTTTCGACCCAGCCTTGCGACCTTGTTTCGAAAGAGTACCAATATGAATCGTTTCACCCTTCTCACTACGGCCAGCTTGCTGTGCCTGTTGATTGTTCAGCCCTCTTGGTCACAAGACCCACCGAGGCGCGGCCAAGGTTCAGGACTGGGTCGTGGCATTGGGCAAGGTCGCGGCATGGGGCAAGGCCGCAGGATGGGCCTGGGCAATCAGCAACAGGGCCATGACGATCGCCACGATGCCGACCATGAAGTGTTTCAGTTCTTGTTGCAGAACCACCAGAAGATTAAGCGAACGGTGAAAGAGCTTCCAAATGGCGTCGAGACACTGACGGAATCCACCGACGGCGATGTGGCAGACAAAATCAAAGACCACGTCGAGTGGATGGAGTATCGGATCGAGAAAACAAATCCGATCCGGATGCGAGATCCATTGTTCGCGGAGTTATTCCAACACACCGACAAGATCACAATGGTTCATGAGGACACCGCAAATGGGGTCCGCGTGACGGAGACCTCCGATGATCCGTACGTCGCTAGACTGATCCAAGCACACGCAAAAGTGGTCTCGGGTTTCGTTGAACGAGGATTCGCCGAGGCGATGAAGAATCACGCGGTTCCGGGAAAAGACGCTGTATCCGAGCTCATCCCATCGCATCCTGTGATCACCGGGCACGGCGCAGTGGTTCAATTGCCGAATGCCGCGGCGCAACCGCGAAATGGCTCGAAGATCGTCGTTGACCTTACTCGTGGTGGTGATGCAGGCAAAGTCAACGCGGGACTCCAGAAGGTCGCAAGGTACGTCAACATTTACGCCGGTGCCGGAGCCGAACCCGCCGACGTAACCATCGCAGTGGTTTTCCATGGGGATGCAACGCTGGCCGTTCTGAATCCGGACGCCTACGCCACCAAGTTCAACACGGATGGGAACCCAAATTTGGCTTTGCTGCAACAACTGCACGAAGCGGGAGTCGAGCTCTACGTTTGCGGCCAATCGCTTCTTTCGAAGGGTGAAAAGCCCGACAATGTCGCCGTCTTCATCAAGACTGCCGTGTCCGCGCTGACTTCGATTGTCAATCTGCAAAGTGACGGTTTCGCTTACGTTCCATTAGGGAAATGAGAACGTCATCAACAGCAAGACCGACACGCCAACATTCGTTATTCTTGATAGCGGTGACGCCGCAGCGTTGTTGCCAATCAAATTGCAAGCGCAGTGCTTGATGTGCCACGGTCCCAAGGAACAGATCGCGCCGGTGATCCAAGATCACCGCTTGCAAAACTCTATCCCAATGATCAAGCGACGGGCTTTCAAGAGGGCGACTTGCGAGGTTGGTTTTGGATTGAAATGCCAGATGGATAGTCCCCTTTTAATAAAGCAGCACCATGGACGTTGAAATACTCAGTCGGTTGCAGTTTGCCGGCACCATCATGTTCCACTACCTGTTCCCGCCGCTGTCGATCGGCCTGGGGCTGCAGCTGTTTCTCTGTGAGCTGATGTACTTTCGGACACGAGATCTCGCTTGGGAAGCAGCGGCGCGATTCTGGACGCGTGTGTTCGCTGTCAATTTCGCAATGGGCGTGGCGACCGGGATCGTGATGGAGTTCGAGTTCGGTACCAATTGGGCTGTTTATTCCCGCTTCGTCGGTGATGTGTTCGGGTCAGCCTTGGCGGCTGAAGGGATCTTTGCGTTCTTTCTCGAGAGCGGATTCCTCGCGGTGCTGGTATTTGGCTGGGACCGAGTCGGACCGAAGATGCACCTGTTTAGCACCGCGATGGTATTTTTGGGCTCGATGTTCAGCGCCGTCTGGATCGTCGTGGCCAACAGTTGGCAGCAGACGCCCGCCGGTTACCAAATTGTTTACCACGATGTGCAGGGCGAGATGATGCCGCGAGCGGAGATCACCAACTTTTGGGGCATGGTTTTCAATCCATCGTCGGTCGACCGACTGACCCACACACTGATCGGTGCTCTGGTGTTGGGTGCGTTCTTCGTTGCTTCGGTTTGTTCGTACTATTTGTTGAAGTCCAAGCATGAAGAAGTCGCGGAGCGATGTCTGAAGCTTGCTCTTCCATCCGCATTGCTGTTTAGTTTCGCCGCTGCAGTCACCGGGCATCACTCCGCCCAACAATTGGTTGAAACGCAGCCTGCGAAATTGGCCGCGATGGAAGCTCACTTTGAAACGACCGAGGAGCCGACGGGATTGTGGTTGTTCGGTTGGCCAGATGCGGAAAACGAAGAAGTGAAGTTTGGTTTGCAGCTTCCCAACATGTTGTCATTCATGGTCTACAACGATCCCACGAAACCCGTGCCGGGAATGGATCAAATTCCGGAGGATGAACGGCCGCCGGTCTGGTTGCCGTTCCAAACGTTTCACTTAATGGTCGGATTGGGATCCTTGATGATCGTCGTTTCGGCGGTGGGTTGTTGGTTCTGGTTTCGAGGGACTTTGATCGAAAAGCGGAAATTGTTGTGGGTAATCGTACTGATGCCGCTGGCAGCGATGACGGCCAATCAAGCCGGCTGGATCACGGCGGAAGTTGGACGACAACCTTGGATCGTCTATCCATCCACGCAGGACGGCGTTGAGATGATAGGACTCAAAACCGCTGACGGGTTAAGTGAATCAGTCACGGCCGAGCAGGTGCTCAGCAGTATCATCCTTTTTTCCGTGATCTACAGCCTGCTTTTTGCCGTTTGGGTTTTCGTTTTGAACAACAAGATTCAACATGGTCCGGAAAGTCCCGAGGAACTGGCCGAGTACAAAGCCAAGATTGGTAAGGGCGACATGTCGGATCTCATTGAGCATCAAGGCACGTCCCGCGGCCGCGGCATGATGGAAGAAGGGGTTTTATGATGTTGTTGGCAGGTCTCTTTGATTGGTTCCATCATGAACTGCTCAGCTACGATACCCTGACGTACATCTGGTTTTTCTTGCTTGGTGTTCTGATCACCGGCTATGCAATCCTCGATGGATTTGATCTGGGCGTTGGGATGCTGCACCCGTTCATCGCCAAAACGGACACAGAGCGTCGGTTGGTGATGAACTCGATTGGCCCCCTTTGGGACGGAAATGAAGTCTGGTTGGTTACTTTTGGTGGTGCGCTGTTCGCTGCGTTTCCGAATGCTTACGCGACGGTGTTCAGCAGTTTTTACACCGCGTTCTTTTTGTTACTGACTTGCCTGATCGGCCGAGCGGTCAGCTTGGAGTTTCGATCGAAGGTCCACAGCCCCGCGTGGCGAAGGTTCTGGGACATCGGCTTTTTCATTTCGTCACTGACTGCCGCATTGCTGCTGGGGGTCGCGGCGGGCAACATCATGGCCGGAATGGAACTCGGGCCGAAGTTCTACTACGAAGG
>JBCBOO010000420.1:0-3666 GCA_039821235.1 Planctomycetota bacterium | reverse complement strand
GGTGAGTACCCGTGACGAATCGCTGGGGACCAACATCGGTGGCGGAGGTGGAGGCGGTACGCAAGTCTCTGGACTCAATAGCCGGAACTTCTCGACAACAGTGCAGCTACGCAGCGGTCAGACGATCGCCGTCGCCGGGTTGTTGCAAACCAACTACGGTGCCAGCAGTGATCGTCTCCCGTTTTGGGGAGACCTGCCGCTGTTCGGATCCACCGGTGGGATCAATCGCAGCAGCAGTGGTGAACAGGAACTCGTGATCTTGGTCACTCCCCACCTCGTCGCGCCGATCAATGCTTGCGAAGGTCCCGCGCTGCCGGGGAGCGATGTTCATGAACCGACGGACATCGAGTTCTACCTGTCCAATCGTTTGGAGAGTCGCCGTTCAAAAGACTACCGGTCGTCCGTTCGAACCGACTACGCGCGGCAGCAGCAAGCCGAGAATTGCTGCCCGGAAAAATTCATGATTGGCCAGATCGGTCCCACAGACCGTTGTTGCCCGTCACCCGCTGTGGTTCCACACCAACCGGTCCCTCACGTTCATTCATCGTTGGGAACCGACACCAATCCGATGATCGGCGAATCAACAGGCTATCAGAACGAAGTGAAGGTCGAGAGACTCGGCGATTTGATTCAGACCCATGTGGAGAGCCCGTGATCATGCGACACCAATATTCGATCGCCTGCTCAATGATCGTTGCCGCCGCATTGTCGGCCGGTTGTGCCAGCCGGGGTGGCATCCTAGGCGTGGACTGCTGTGCCGACGTCCCTTCGGGTGCGATTCCCGAACCGGCGGGCACGAAAGTGTGTGCTTGGCAAACGCAACAAGTCAACGCCGCGTTCACCGACCAAACGGTTCTTTACCAGGCCGATTTTGTTGACCGAACGAGTCAGCTGTCGCCATCGGCACTGCAGCGATTGTCGAGGCAATCTCAGCTGGAGTCATCCTCCGAATTCGTTTGGGTGCTCGAGCCTTCCGGAGATGCCGACCTGGATTCGGGGCGAGTGGGCGCGGTGGTGGAAGCGTTGGCGGCACGCGGGAGGACCGCGGCCGAGGTTCGCATCGCAACCCCGGCAGCGTTGGGTCTACGTGGTCCGCAAGCCGAACGGATCGCGCGAGGCACCGGTTCAACTCAGAGTTCACTTCGCGGGACGGGAGCCTCCACATCCAGGCCTTCGTCACTGGGCGGCTTTGGTGGCGGGCTGAGGGGATTTTGATGAACACCAAACTGCTGTTTTTTACATCGCTTCCGTTGTTAGTGTTGTCGTTGGTCGGCTGCCGAAGCTTGAACAAAGACGCCGAGCAGAACTTTATCGAGCCACTCGCGACGACGACTTCAGACGTCGACCGCGGTTCGATGCCAAAGAACGAGCGTGAGCTTTGCGTCCGCACGGCTGAAACCGTTGCCGAAAAAGGGCACTTCACCGAAGCGATCGCGCTTTATGAGAAGGCGGAACGGCTTGATCCGCAGGCGGGCCTTTTCAATCGCGAGCTCGCACCGCTGTTTGCACAATCAAAGAACTTCGATCAGTCGCTTGCGCGCTACCGTGCCGCGATCGCGGAGGCCCCCCAGGATGCCGAACTCGCAAACAACTACGTATGGACTCTACTCGAGGCCAGAAAAACGACTCAAGCTGCGTCGGTCGTCGAATCGGCGATCGCTCGCTTTCCCGGAGACCAGCGGCTGGCGACAACCAAGGCAATCGTTCTCTACCGACAAGGGGATCGCGCGGGGGCTCTTGAGCAGTTCAAGTCACTCGATGGGCTTTCCGCGGCTCACCATAACCTTGCGATGCTTGATATCGAGTCGGGCGATGAAACGGCAGCCAAGAATGCAGTAGCGGTGGCACTTGCCGCGTCACCTTCCCCGCAGACGATCGAACTCGCACAAGCTCTCGGTTTGCAAGGTTCTGTCAGCCGTCGCTAGGCGAAGGGTTTGACTTTTCGCCGTTCGGACGCACGGATAAATCCGTCTCGCAAACCTGAATCCGTTGTCCGACTTCCAGTCGATTCGAGTTCGTCGCGGATTCAATGACGAAGTGTGTTCCCTTGGGACCGAATCGCATTCGCCAAGGCCGCACCACGCTGGCGACTTTCAGTACGTTGCCGTCTTTATCACAGAACGCGGCCGTGATCGCCATCCTCATGAAGCACGTGTGGATGGACCTGCACGGCCGGATCAGGAAGGCTTCGTCAACGGAGAGCGACGTCCGTCCCATCAAGCCGACCGCACGTTGCCAAAACGATTCGGCAACTTGAACATGACGAAAGAGGATCTCATCGTCGTTCGCATCGCGCAGGCAGTTCATTAAATGCCGCCCGTCAAGCTATCGACAATTCGCAATAGTTGCGTGAAGAACGGCCCCAGCGGCCAGACGAAGAGACCGGGCAGAAAGCAAACCACGAGCGGAATGACACGTTTGGTTGCCAGCGACTGCGCGAATGCGAGAGACTTTTCACGTCGATCCGAGCGAACATCTTCGGCTTGCAGACGCAACGTGTCGGAAACGCTACTACCCATCTGTTCCGACTGAATCATTGCGGCGGTGAATCGAGTGAGTGGCGCGATTTCTAAACGACCCGCAAGCCGGCGATAGGCCATACTTCGACGCATGCCGCCTAACAAATCACGCTGGAAACTTCGGCAGGTGACAGCCAACACGCGATCAGAACGCTGCGTTTTCAGCCAGCGATCCAGTGCCGCATCAAATCCAAGTCCACCTTCGGAGAGCGTCGCCCAAAGGTCGAGTGCCAGTGGCAGGTCTCGCGAAACCTGGCGGACACGTTGCCGTCTTGCAGCGCGAACAATCAATACCGGAATGATCGCCAGCATGAGGGCGATCAACCAGGGTGAGACAATCACGATCGGCGAAAGCAATCCGGAAAGCCCACCGGGAACCGATTCGATCCCAGTCAGTAGGAGCTGTTGTCCACCTAAGATCCGAAACAGCAATGCCGTCGCGATTCCGAGAGTGAGCATCAGCAATGATGCCCCAATCAAGAGGCCGCCGGCTGAGTTGGATGAATAGCCGGCCAGCATCATTCGCTTTCGTAACCAACTGACCCGAACCTCACTACTGTCACTCGATTGATTTCGCGTCGTGTCGCGTTGGAGTCGATTCATCGATTCCATACGACGACGGTATCGTTGCCAGACAACAAAGCCCAGCGCGAACAGTCCCGCCCAAAGAACAACGACGATGAAGATGCGAGTTTGCAGGTTCATGATGGCTTACTGATCGCGTTCATCCAAACGATTCCGACAGCCTGCAGCACGATCGTTGTCGCGATCGCAGCCGATCCAAGAGAGCTGCTTGCGAATTCGATCATCACCTCCGGTCGGTCGAGCCACAGCACAAGGGCTACGAAGTAGATCAAGCCGAGAACCGCGATCGTCGAGAACTGGCTTTGAGCGATATTGCTGCGGATACGGCGGGCAACTTCTTGTCGATCGCGGGCCACACGGGCGACGGAGGAGAGCACCGGCGCTAGCGAGCCCCCGGTCTCCCAGTGCACGCTCATCGTGGTGGCAAACAGTTCCATCGCCACTTGTAAGATCATCGCTTCCTTGCGCCGCTTGTTCTCTTCGACCTTTCCCATGGGGTGAAGATAGCTAAAAAAGCCTGGGAAGTACCTGAAAGACATCCTTTTATAAAAAGTGACACTTG
>JBCBOO010000041.1:0-30415 GCA_039821235.1 Planctomycetota bacterium | reverse complement strand
ATTTGTTTGTATCTGATGCCCATTTTTGGACGTCCCAGAAAACCACGTCGCCGAATCTTGACCGACTTTGGAGATCACCTCGATGCCGTTGCGACGTTGATGTATCGTCGTGGCGGTGAGACGGTCGCCAGACGCAAAATCAGCGACTACATGCGACAAGTGCGTGGAGAGTCGTCCGGCCCTTGGGTCATCGAAGAAGCAGCCCCCGTTCAGCCGGCGTCGGTCTCGATCGGTCCGGCCGTTTCCGGTGCCTCGATTCCATCCCTGCCCCCCGCTGATACGCTGTCAACCACTGAAAACCCTTCCCCCACTGAAACGCCACGCACCGAGGAAGTCTCTTGAGCGATCCGAATGCCGAGCCCGCACCGCAATCCGAATCGCCGACGGGTACCGCTCCGTCAGTCGAGCCCGTGTCCGGTCAAACGACGCGAACCAAGAGCGAGCGATTCGCGCCGGTGGAAAAACTCTACCAAGCCATCTCGCATGAGGTTGCCAAGCTCTACGTCGGACAAGACGAACTCGTCCTCGGAACGCTGACCGCACTTTTCTCCGGCGGCCACGTGTTGATCGAGTCGGTACCGGGGCTGGGCAAGACTCTCTTCGTTCGAACGCTCGGCCGCGTGCTCGGCTGCGAATTCGGCCGGATTCAGTTTACCGCCGACCTGATGCCGTCGGATATTACTGGTGCTCCCGTCTTTGACATGCAAAAGAGCGAATTTCGGTTTCGCGCCGGTCCGGTGTTCACCCAGTTGTTGCTCGCCGACGAAATCAACCGATCACCCGCCAAGACGCACGCCGCCCTGTTGGAAATCATGCAGGAGTACCGTGTGACGATCGACGGGCACAGCCATGTTGTGCCACAACCGTTCTTGGTGCTCGCGACACAAAACCCACTGGAAAGCGAGGGCACCTATAACCTGCCGGAGGCCCAACTGGACCGATTCATGTTCAAGTTGAAGGTCGACTATCCGAGCGAGCAGCAGGAGGCTGAAATTCTCAAGCTGCATAGCCAGCAAGTCGACTTGAACGATCGCTTGGAAAACGAAGTGTCCACCGTGACGGACCCGGCATCGGTGCGTGACATGATCGCACTCTGCGGCACCATCAATGTCGAAGAGTCTCTGGTGGACTACATCAACCGGATCGTCCGCGCGACTCGTTCGTGGCCCGCCTTTCACATTGGTGCGTCACCACGCGCGGGATTGGCGCTCATGCAGTGCTCTCGAACGCTGGCGGGTTTCAGTGGACGCGACTACGCGATCCCAGATGACGTGGTCGAAGTCGCCATCCCGGCGCTCCGTCACCGCATTCAATTGACCGCCGAGGCCGAAATTGAAGACAAGAACGTTGACGAGGAATTGTTGGCGATGATTCGTGGCATCGAGGTACCCCGCGACTGACTCGTTCGCGCTGCTTCACTCACGCTGACTTCACTCACGATTGCCCCGCCGGCACGTGCCTATTCTCTTTTCGGACCCCTTCTCAGACGCCATTCCGTCCCATGCCGATCGATCTTGACTACCTGTTGCTGATCATCTTTCTCGTCTCCGCCATCGGCTTTTCGTTCTACTGCAGCGTGGCAGAAGCGGTCCTGTTGTCGATCACGCCTTCGTTTATCGCCACGCTCAAAGAAAGCAAGCCGGTGGACGCGGGGCGTTTGGCAGCTCTTAAATCCAACATCGATCGTCCGCTCGCCGCCATCCTCAGCCTCAACACGATCGCACACACCGTCGGCGCGGCGGGTGTGGGAGCCCAGGTATCCAGCATCTTCGGTAGCCAGTGGCTGGCCGTCGCCAGCGGAGTGATGACGCTGCTGATTCTGGTCTTCAGCGAGATCATCCCCAAAACCATCGGGGCACTTTATTGGCGATCGCTCGGGATCTGGATCGCAAGATCCGTCAACTGGCTGATCATCGGGCTCTATCCGCTTGTGTGGATGAGTGAGCGATTGACAAAGCTGTTGTCGGGCGGCAAGGGACATCACGCGTTGACGCGAGAGGAGTTGGGGGCAATGGCGGAAGTCGGCGCCCAGGAAGGCGTGTTGGCCGAGAACGAATCCAAACTCTTTCGTTCGATGATGCGATTCCCCGAAATCAAGGTCGCCGACATCATGACGCCGCGCGCCGTCGTGATCGCCTTTCCCAAAGAGACAACCGTGGGCGAAGTATTGACCGACCATCCCGATCTGCGCGTCTCGCGTGTGCCGATCTACGAAGAGAAGCTGGACAATCCGGTCGGATTCGTCTTGCGGACGGATTTGTTGTTGGCGGCCGCAAAAGACAATCACGATCAGACGATGGGAGACATCAGCCGTGAGTTGATGTCCCTCCAAGCGGACACCGGTGCGAGCCTGGCATTTGATGCGTTGTTGAATGACCGCCAGCACATCGCCATCGTCATCGACCAGTATGGTAGCGCGGTCGGCGTGGTGACCTTGGAAGACGTCATCGAAACACTCATCGGTCTGGAGATCGTCGACGAACACGACAAGCAAGTCGACATGCAGACGTTCGCGCGCAAACGCTGGGAGGAAAGAGCCAAGCGTCTTGGACTGCCCACCGAAGAAGGCCAATGAGCCGCTCGATTGTCGGCCGCACATTCCGATGCGGGCACCCATGTCCCACGGGCGCAAACCACTCACCATGAACGACGCACCTCAACCCATCGTCAACGGCAAGCGTCGCAGCAAGTGGATGACCCTCACCGGCGTCGCGCTGATCTTACTCTCCGGTGCATGCTTCTTTGCTCTACCCGCCGTTCCGCTGATGCCGCTCTCGACCGCCCAAAAAGGAGTGCTTGGCGGAGCATTGTTCATCGGCGTCCAAGCATTCTGGTGGATCGGAGTCGCACTGATCGGGCCAACGGCAATCCAGCAATTTCAAAAATGGTTTCGCCGCAGGAAATAGTCCCAGTCACCGCTTCAATACTCACCCTCAAACTTGCTGCATTCGTCGTGGGGAATCCTCGGTGTGCGCGTCAGTTGACAGCAGGATTTATCCGTTTCATGTGTTGGCTTTACCGTCCAAGCTACCGTGTACCAACGGTTTCACAGCCAACCGTTCTCTCGATTTGGGCTACCGCGCTGGCGAATGTGGCTTGCGCTCGCGCAACCTGGACTTGGTAGCTTAGGAGTTCGCGATACGTTTCGACGAGATCGGTGAAGTCGGCTTTGCTGCCCTGGTAGTCGGCGGTTGTCAACTTAAGCGTCTGCTCGGTCTTCGGAATGAGTCGATCACGGAACAGCTCTAGCTGCTCCGTGGCGGCGTAAGCGGTAGCGACTTGTCTGCGAAGTTGTCCTCGCAAACGATCACGTTCAGCGTCTCGAAGGTGGATGGTGCTGTTCCTCTGATGAGCTGCTTCACGTACACCGCTGTGAATCTTGTCGCGCCAGATCGGCAAGCTAACTCCAATGGAGAAGTTGATATTGTCGTGTCCGTTTGCAACGGGGCTGATGACGTTTTGATCGTCACTGATAATCGAGTAGCCGAGTCCGAGTTGAAAGTCCGGGTACTGCCCGAGACACGCCAAAGTCTGCTTCGCTCGATCTCGCGCGATCGCGGCAGCGAGTCCCTGCAAGCTAGGATTGCACTGCTCGGCTTCGGCAATCAACCGGTCTAAGTCGGGAACGATCTCGCCGGCGTCGAGTTCTTCAAACGCTATTGGCATCAGATGAATCGGTTGTCGTACGAGTGTTCCCAGGTCCGCCCGGGCTTGTTCTCTCTGGCGACGCAGCGCGATCAGCTGTTCATCCAGCTTGTCACTTTCCATCTCGGCTCTAAGAATGTCTTGCTGGCTTCCGCCCATCTTGAAACGGGCCTGTGCAATGGTGATCAGATCACCCACGAACTCTTGGTTTACGTCTACGATCTCCATGAGCCGATCGGCAAGCCACAACTCGTAATAGGCCAAGCGGACCGCCATCACAATTTCTTTCTCGGCTTTGGCGACCTCAGCGGCTGCGACTTGTGCTTCTCGCTGAGCGACCCGACCTCGGGCCTTGAGCTTCTCAGGCCAAGGAACCTTCTGTGCAAGGCTAAATTGATGCCCAACACGACCACCAGCGGTTTGCAGTGCTTGGTCCTGAATGGGCCAAAACGTGTTGCCGACCACCGGATCATCCAAAGCAGTGACTTGCGGAACTCGATTATTGAGTGCGGCGACACGTTGTCTTGCCGCTTGGATGCGGGGGTGGACCGACAGTGCTTGAGTAATGAGGGTTTGGAGATCGGTTTTCGAACCAAGATCGTCTCGGGTTGCGAATTCGTCGGACTCGGAATAGGTAACTGTTGGGGCAATGCCTAAGTCCGGATCTACCACGGCATCCTCTTCAATGCGGAAGCTGGCCGCATGAATCAATGGTGGTTGAGAGGCTGCGGTAGCTCGGCTCTGCTGGACATCGGACAACGCCGGAGTGCGATCGGCGATTGCTACAAACTGGGGTTTGGGTTGCGTCTTGCAGCCCGGAAATACCACGGTAGCGGCGAAAATTAGACAGCCAAGTACCGATCGGATACCCCAGAAGAGCCGATCTTCTTCGGTTTTGGCGACGTTCCTCTTCATGGAGTTTTGGCCTGGAAAGCAATGATCTGCGATGCGGCGAAGTGGGTGAACTCTGGTGATTACCCTGAAATCGAACTTGATCGACACGCCGCACGCGGTGATACTTCAAAACGCCCTCTTTCTAATCATCGGGCTCTACCTTGAAAAAGTTCCATCCCATCCGCACTGCCGTCACAATCGGAATGATCATCTTAATGATGATCCAGCCGATGGTGATGGTTGCCGCTGCACCATTTGGCAGCCAGCCAGAGAAGGCCGAATGCAGTGAGCCTTTGGCTTGCCAAGAATGCGGTTGCTGCGAGGTTCAGTCTCGGGACGAACGATGTTGCTGTTGCGCTGGCAACGAGAAATCTTCGTCTGATAGCGGCACATCGGTTGAGCAGCCACACACGGGTGAACCTTCCCTTGGCGTTTGCCTGTGCGGAGTCAGGGTTCCGCCCTTGAGTCGTGGCGAAAGGGCTCCTGAACGGATCATCGTTCGCGAGGCAGCCGGTTTCGGCACGGTTGCTTACGACACGCTTTGTGCACGACCGAGGTCCCAAGAGTTTCACGCTCACACGCTTCGTGCCGCGGTACCGATGCGCCGCTATTCTCAGCGCCTGTTGTGTATGTGGCTTATTTGACGCCACCGGTGCGCGCTGACTCATAGGTTAGTCGCAACTTTCTACGCGCAATTTCTTGCCGTCTCTAAGCCTCTAGCCTTCCCGCCCAAGCATGGGAGGGGGGGAGCATGGAAGCGTCTCGGTGCAGTTTTCTCCCCCACTCCCCGTTCCCCACTCCTATCCCATGAAAATAAGAATGCCTCCGGGGCTGGCTTGGCTTGGAAAGACGGTGACTCACTCGCTGGTTCTGGCAACGGTGTTCGTTGGCGGGATTGCGATGATCGGCGTTGCGCAGCGAGCGGGATGGATCCAAGCGGGAGGAACGTCCGATTCCGGTGCTTCGACGGCCTCGGGGCAAGCTCAGAGATTTATCTGTCCAATGATGTGTGTTCCTCCGACGACAGAGCCCGGGCGTTGTCCTGTTTGCGGAATGGAATTGGTTGAGGCTGCGGCAGGTGGCGGTGGAGATGGTGTTTCGATTTCCATTGAGCCGGCACATCGGAGGCTTATCGGTGTGCGTACGGCGATGGCCAAGATGGACTCGGTGAATCGAACGATTCGCACGATTGGATCCATCCAATACGACGAGAGTCGGTTGTCGACGATCTCGGCTTACGTCGACGGAAGGCTTGAAAAGCTCTACGCGGACTACGTGGGAGTTCCGGTTCGTGAAGGCGACGACCTGGCACTGATCTACAGCCCGGAACTCTACACGGCTCAAGCGGAGTTTCTCACGGCCCAGGAACAGAAGACATCAAGTCGGTTCATTGACCGTTCGAGAATGCGGGAGCTGTCGACGGAGAAGCTGCTTGAGCTGGGAATGTCGGAACCCCAGATCGAAGCGTTGAGACGAGAGCAAAGCCCCAAGTCGAGGATACGTATACAGTCGCCCCAGAATGGAACGGTCATCAAGAAAATGGCGGTCGAGGGTGACTACGTGAAGGCGGGACAGAGCATCTATCGCGTGGCCGATTTGTCGACCGTCTGGATGATGCTTGATCTCTTTCCGGATGACGCGGCGAGGGTGCTGTTTGGGCAAGAGGTTGAAGCCGAGATCTCTTCCGCTCCGGGAATGGTGTTCACCGGCCGAGTTGCTTTTGTCGATCCAACCGTCGATCCAGAAACGCGGGCCGTCAAGGTCCGAGTCGAGCTGCTTAACCTCGATCGAAAGCTTCGACCGGGTGACTACGCAACAGCTCGTGTCACCGTCCCTGCCATTCCGCGCGACCAAGTCTATGATCCGGCATTGGCCGGCAAGTACATCAGTCCCATGCACCCGCAAGTCATAAGGGATGCACCGGGAGCCTGTCCAATCTGCGATATGGATTTGATTCCGACAACGCAGCTCGGCTTCTCTGAGGTTCCGCTGCCAATGCAGCAAGTCGTCACTATTCCGCGCGACGCGGTCTTATTGGCCGGTAACAACAGCGTGGTTTATGTCGAAGTCGAGACAGGTCGCTTTGAAGTTCGGCGGATCACCCTTGGCGCTCTGACCGATCGAGAGGCCATCGTGGCGGAGGGGCTGAGTGCGGGTGAAATGGTCGCGATCGAAGGCAATTTCCTACTCGATTCGCAATCGCAGCTTGCAGGGAATCCATCTCTGATCGACCCTTCTCGCGCCCCGGGGTATCCGGCCGGACCATTGCAGTTAAAGGACGAAGGCGAACCCGTTGTGTTGACCGGTGAGGCAGCAACTGCGTTAGACAACGCGTTCAGTGCTTACTTTGAAATTCAAGCGGCGTTGGCCAGCGACTCGACTGCTCCGCCAGTGGCAGTCAATACGCTTGTCGACGGCCTCATCGCGACGCTTGCCGATGACTCCGTTCCGGACCAAGCTCAGCGTGAATTGCAGGTGGCAAGAAATGCGGCAAATCGTTTGATCGGGCAGCTGGAAGATTCACGCGTCGCATTTCGCACCGTCAGCCATTCGTTGCTCAAGACACTGCAGTTTGCGCGTGGCGAGAAGACCGAGAACGGAGTGAATCACTTTTACTGTCCCATGGTGCCCGGCGGAGGTGGTGATTGGTTGCAGCCGAAGGCAGATCTGAAGAACCCGTATTGGGGTTCGGAGATGCTGACCTGCGGGGAATTGGTGCGGGATCTTTCGTTGGATAAGAGTGCAGGTGAGTCGGAGGAGGATCCCTTTGAGGGGCTGGAAGTGCAGAGTTTGGGTTTTGAATGAGTGGTGGAGTTGAGAGATGACAATTGAGAGCCATCGAGACCTGGTTGTGTTTCAGAAGTCGTTTGCTTCGGGATGCGACGTAAGTAGCGAAGTATTTGAGCTGTCGAAGAACAAGTGGTGCCTCGCTCCTCCTGCAAACTCGCGCACACGCGAAACGCTCGAGAATTACGCACTCTCTTTTCCAGCCGGTCCAGACATCGACCAATACAAACTACTTTCGCTCCCCGCCTCCCCCGCTCGGAACTCCCCGTCTCGATCCAACGAGAGGGACGATGCTTAAAGCCGTTATCCGCTTCTGTACGAACGAACCTTACCTGGTGATGCTTGCCGTCATCGGTGTCAGTGTGTTTGGTTGGTTCAGTTTTAAGGCAGTCCCAATCGACGCGATTCCCAACGTGGGTGAAAACCAGGTAATCGTTCTGACCTCGTGGCCGGGACGCTCACCGAAAGATATCGAAGACCAGATCACGTACCCGCTCAGCGTCTCTCTGTTGGCAGTACCAGGGGCGGAGTCAGTTCGAGGAAAGAGCCTGTTCGGAAATAGCTTCCTTCAAGTCACCTTCAGCGATAGCGTCGACTTTTATACGGCGCGCAGCCGTGTGTCGGAACAACTGGGAGTGGCGGCATCGCAATTGCCAGAAGGCGTGAGCCCTCAGCTTGGGCCGGATGCGACCGGTTTGGGGCAGGTGCTTTATTACGTCCTGGAGCCACCCGATGATGGCATGTCTTTAGCTGACTTGCGCAGCATGCAGGACTTCGTCATCAAGTACGAGCTTCAAGCTGTCGACGGAGTCAGTGAAGTCGCGTCGATTGGAGGTTATGTCCGCCAGTACCAGATCGAAGTTGATCCTGACAAACTACGTTACTTTGGCGTGCCGCTCGACAAAGTGATGTTGGCGGTGAAGAGTTCTAATCTGGATGTCGGTGCTAAGACTCTCGAAACAACAGGAATGGAGTTCATTCTGCGTGGCAAGGGGTTCCTTGGCACAGATGGCGACTGGGTCAAAGCGATTCGGGACCTCGAGGACACCGTCGTCGAACAACGTGACGGAGTCCCCATTCGCATTCGGGACCTGGCATCGGTGCAGCTGGGGCCCGACTTTCGGCGCGGCGCGCTCGATTTCAACGGCGCCGAGGCTGTTGGTGGCGTCGTTGTGATGCGTTACGGAGAAAATCCGCGAGACGTCATCGCTCGAGTTCACAAAAAGATCGCCCAGCTCGAACCGGCACTGAAGGGAGTCACGATTCGATCGGTTTACGACCGCACGGGCCTTATTGATGAGACCATGGCAACGCTCACCGACACTTTGTTGGAGGAGGTTCTGATCACGTCCGCAGTGATTCTGCTCTTTCTACTGCACCTCCGAAGCAGTTTTATCGTCGCGATTTGTCTTCCCGTTGCTGTCTTGATTTCATTTATCGCAATGCGGTTTGTCGGCGTCGAATCCAACATCATGTCGCTTGCCGGTATCGCCATCGCCATTGGCACCATGGTGGACATGGGAATCATCGTTTCCGAGAACGTGTTTCAGAAGTTGGCGGAGGAGAAGGGGAGCTTGGGAGAAGAGGAGATTGTGCGAACGGAAGAAGGCTCCCCGCTCCCCCACTCCCCCACTCCCCAACTAATCTCCTCTGCTGCCATCGAAGTTGCGCCTGCAGTGGTCACCGCCGTTGCAACCACCATCGTTTCCTTTCTTCCTGTCTTCTTTCTCACCGGCAGAGACCATCGTCTCTTTGCACCTCTTGCGTATACGAAGACGTTCGCGATCGCCGCTGCCCTTCTGACAGCGGTCACCATTGTTCCCGCTCTCAGCAGGCTTCTGTTGCGCAGGTCAAACGCATCGAATCGCATGGCGTCCGTTGCCGCATTCGGAACAGGGGCAGTTCTTGCTTCCCTCTCGCAATTCGTATGGGGCTATCGAATCGCGGAGCGCCTGAATGTGCCGCTTTGGGCAGTGACTGGTGTCCTTGCCGCAGTTGGATTGCTCTTCGGCTGGCAACTGTTCAAAGAGCGAGTCCGTCCCATCGAAGAGATTCCGACCAGTCGCTTTATTCGCTGGTTGTACTCCGCCCGATTGCGGTACGCGTTGAATCACAAGTCTATCGCATTGTCTTTTCCGCTTGTCTTGTTCACAGCAGGGCTTGTTGCGTGGCATGGTCTGGGCCTCGATGAAAACTGCACCGTTTGCGAGACTAAGAACGCGCAAAATCGAGCGATCTGTACCAACTGCGAAGAACCACTCTGGTCATACCTACGCCCCTTCGAAAGTTTGGCGGAATCCGTTGGTACCGACTTCAATAGTTTCTCGGGCTATCGAGAGTTTAAAGTGAAGGCCCGCGGTCTACAGTCGGATGACTGGATCGCACTGGATGAGGGGAGTTGGTTCTACATGCCGACGTTCTATCCGGCGGTGAGCTTCAGCCAGGCGTTGCAGATACTTCAAACGCAAGATGTGCTGATGGGAGAGATCCCCGAAGTTCAAGATGTGTTAGGTAAGATTGGTCGAGTCGAGTCGGCACTGGACCCTGCCCCGGCCGCCATGGTCGAGACCTACATCATGCTTAAGCCAAAAGAGCAGTGGCGCGAGGGCATTTCTTCACGCGATATCTGGGACGAAATCAACAAGGTTGCAACGCTGCCAGGTGTTACACCAGCATCAGCACTCCAGCCGATCGAAGGTCGTGTCGTTATGCTTCAGACCGGGATCAAAGCCCCGATGGCGATTCGAATCTACGGCGATGATTTGCAGGAGTTATCGAAGGCCGCACAAGCTGTATCGCTTGAATTGAAAAGGTCTCCTTACGTCAATCCTGCAACCGTAAATCCAGACATTGTGCTGGGTAAGCCGTATATCGAATTCACCGTTGATCGAGAGGCTTCGGCTCGCTACGGCATGACGCCGGTCATGGTCAATCAAGTCATTGAAACGGCCCTGGGTGGCATGAATCTGATCAATACCATCGAAGGACGCGAACGCTATCCAGTCCGTCTTCGATACAGTCGCGATTTACGGGAAAGTGTCGACCAACTGGCCCGCTTGCCGGTCGTCACACACAGCGGCGCAGTTGTACCACTCGAAGAACTCGCCTCGTTGGAGACGACTTGGGGCCCAGGCGCGATCACGAGCGAGAACGCAAGGCTTGTCGCGCATGTTTCGTTTTCTACGAGCGGAACTGCGGGGGATTTGGAGTCGATCGCGGCGATTGAAGAGCAACTGAGGCGGGCTCAATTGGGAGAGGGGGAGTCGGGGGGCAATGGAGTTGGGGAGAAGAGGACAGCTGGAGAGACTCAGCTCCGCCGCTCCTCCACTTCTTCTCTCTCCTTACCCCCGGGTTACTCGCTCGAAGCGGTGGGAGGCTTCCGGAATCAGATTGAGGCCAATCAGAGACTCATGTGGATCCTTCCACTCGTCGTCATCATCAATCTGTTCCTGATCTATTTGCAGTTCCGGAATTTGCCGATTTCCATGGCTGTCTTCAGTGGTATTC
The DNA here is from genome assembly GCA_039821235.1 of Planctomycetota bacterium. Taxonomy (GTDB): domain Bacteria; phylum Planctomycetota; class Planctomycetia; order Pirellulales; family Pirellulaceae; genus Stieleria. The sequence goes on along the minus strand of JBCBOO010000041.1, from coordinate 19,582 downwards.
CTGTTGCCTTCGCCGGCGGGATGGTTGCAGTCGCCGTGATGGATGTTGAGCTAAATACCGCCGTTTGGGTTGGATTCATCGCGTTGTTTGGGGTGGCCGTTGATGATGGTGTTGTAATGGCCACTTATATTCATCAGCTGCTTCGCAGTCGCAAAGTTCACTCGGCCCAAGACGTCCGAGACGTCATTTACGAGGCAGGACTCAAGCGAATTCGACCCTGTGTCATGACGACGGTAACAACACTGGTTGCATTGCTCCCCGTGATGTTCGCGGATGGACGTGGAGCGGATGTCGCCCGGGCCATGGCACTGCCAGTGTTCGGTGGAATGCTCGTCGAACCCCTGACTTCTTTCGTCGTTCCCACGATTTATGCCGCTTACCTTGAGTTCAAGATGGCACTCGGACTATCGGATCCGCTATGGAAGGAATCAGACATTCCACCGGATTCAGAGAGGATCGCCGCATGAGTTCGAAAGTCATGAAAGTTCACACGATCGGAGTCGGAAGGCTGCAATGGTATTGCAGCTTGATTGTCCTGGTCGCTTTTGCTTCGCCTTCTCACGGTCAAGTGCCATCGCGCGTTGCAGAACATTCGATTCCCGAGCCGACCAGCGCTGCAGCTGAGTTAGGGCCCAATTCGGGAGTCCTACGTGGTTTTGGCAGGTTCCAGACCGAAACGGTTCTAAGAGACTCCGGCATTCAAGTTTTCCTGACGCAGACAGACGGACGAGTCGTCCTGGCGGTGGAGGCGAGAGGTGTCGCGATACTCAAGATTGCAGGGGAGCCCAAACGCTATCGCTTTGACTTGCTTCCAAACGGAAAAGGGGCTTTGGTCGCCAATGCCAACCTGGCCCGAGTAAAAGGTAAGCAAGTGGAATTGGAGGTCTTGTTAGGCTCATTACCTCCCTCCCTCACTTCGAGTCGCAACGTCAAGTACCGCGATGTGATCACAGTCTCCCCGAGCGCCGCACAGCTCGCGGCAGCAGCGGTTGCTCGGCAAGCCGTTTGCCCGGTATCGGGTAAACGTCTCGGAAGCATGGGGACGCCCGTCGCCGTAACGGTGGGCAACGCCACTGTCTACGCCTGCTGCTCTTCTTGCGTCAAAAGCATCCAAAGCAATCCGAAGAGATTTGCGGCAGGAAAGCCGAGCATCCTTGTTTCCACCACAACGTCGGCCGATGCGAACGCAATTGCGAGGCAGAAAGTGTGTCCAGTCATGGAAGAACCGTTGGGCGGGATGGGGAAGCCACTGAAGGTCATGATCGGAGATCAACCCGTTTATCTCTGCTGCAAAGGGTGTGTCAAAAGAATCGAAGCTGAGCCATTGAAATACCTGGACATGGTTTATAAGAAGAGGAGATGAGGAGCGTGGGAGAAGCAACTCCCCCACTCCCGTTACCTAAAACTCAAAAGGAAAATTCGTATGAAAAACTACAGGACTCTTTTCGTAGCGTCTCTACTGTTGCTTGCGTCTTGTGATGCGCATTCAGCCGACGCACTCCAGACTAAAGTGGGTGACAATGGTGGCACGCTTCAGTCGGTTGGTTCATTGCAAATTGAGACGGTGCTAAAAGAAAAAGGCATCGTCTTTATGATCATCGGGACCGAAGGCCAAACGCTCAAGGCTCCCGATGCTGTGGGCAGTCTGAAATTGAAAATCGGAGACAAGCCCAAGGAGTACACGCTGAAGCTGCAGCCTCTTAAAAAGGGTGGGATCGGCGCTGCCGTCGATTTGACCAAACTAAAAGGAAAGACGCTTCACATGGACGTGGTACTGGAGGGCTTCGGCGAGCAGTCCATCAAATTTCAAGCCGTGGGTGAGCTTACTGATAAGGTCAGCGATGCAATGCTCATTAGCTTGCAGAAGACTTGTCCGGTAACAGGCAAGCCTCTCGGTTCAATGGGATCGCCCCCCAAGATCATGGTGAAAGGCAAGCCGCTGTTCGTGTGTTGCGAGCCTTGCTCCGCAAAAATCAAAGCCAAGCCAGACGAGTATCTCGCAAAGTACTACTCCGCCAAGGGCAAGGAAATCCGCCCGGGCGTTTACGAGGCAACTCTCGCCGATAGGGAAGCAATCGCTGCTCAAAAAACGTGTCCAGTCATGGATGAAGCACTTGGTGGCATGGGGGCACCACAGAAGGTGAACGTCAAAGGCAAGTCCGTCTACATTTGCTGCGCGGGCTGCGCGAAGAAGTTGCATGCGGAGCCAGACAAGTACCTCGCTATGCTGGCCAAACAAGGAGTTACCCCTCCGGAATTTAAGTGACGTTGAGGGGTTTGGAAACGCTGGTGTCTTCCGATTCGTGCCTCGATCGTCGACATTTGCCGGGTCAAGAGTGTATCCTGGTTCGCCATGATGCCCCGACGAATCATCGATCTCTACGAAAGAGCACTCCGCTGGATTGTGTCTTTAAAGGTCGCATCGGGGGTTCAGAAACTACCACTGGGGAGGATGCCCGCACAAAGTTGAATCCCATTTCACGGAGATTCTTGTCTCGAAAGAACCTGTGGAACAGCATCTTCTGCTTGGGGCGGCGGAGTGATGAGTAGCCTTTCACGGGCTTTCCGAACACCATGACCGAAACCTCGCTCAGTCTACTTCGTCACCTCCAATCGTCTTCGGACTCCGATCGTTGGCAGCGGCTTGATCAGCTCTATGCGCCTTTGATTCGAACATGGTTGCGAAAGTACGAGGTCCAAGACAGCGATTCAAATGACTTGGTGCAAGAGGTCTTGATCGCGGTTGCCAAGGATGTCAGTGCGTTTCAGCACGGCGGACAGTCGGGCGCCTTTCGCGGGTGGTTGCGGGCGATTTTGGTGAACCGGTTACGAAAGTATTGGCGCAATCGGGATCGGCATCCTCCGGCACGCGGTAATTCTGAGATCGACACACGCTTGGCACAATTGGAGGACCCGGCTGGTGAGATGAGCTTGATCTGGAACCAGGAGCACGACCGGTATGTGCTTCGGCAGTTGTTGGCACTCGCGGAGCCCCATTTCGAGCCCGTCACTTGGAAAGCGTTCTGCCGTGTCGCCTTGGAGGGAGTGAAAGCGGACGTGGTCGCGGCGGAAATGGGAATTTCGTTAAATTCCGTTTGTCTCGCTAAGTCACGTGTGATTCGGCGTTTACGACAAGAATCAGATGGTTTGGTCGATTCTTCTTCACTTTTTTAGCAAACAGCTGACAAGAATCCGCGCCGACGGGACTTCGTAGGCAGAGGCGAACACCATTTGAGCCGCTTCGCAAGCCGATCGGCCATGCGAATCGATTTCGCCGATTCCAGTACAACTGTCTCCAGAGAGTGAGCCATGCCTGAACTGAAAACCCACCCAAGCCGCGATGAACTGAGCGCCTACAGCCTTGGGCAATTGCCGGAAGAGAAGTCGGTGGTCATTGATCGCCACATCAGTGAATGCCAGCCATGCTGCGAGACGATCGTCGCACTCTCATCGGAAGACACGTTCGCTGGCTTGCTGCAAGAGGCCGGCCAATCGCTTGCTGAAAAACCAGATGATCCGACCTTGGGTCAAGACGCTTTGACGGACGATCTGGCTCGGTCATCACGTTCCCTGAGCGTTCCTCCTCCCCTGGCCGAACATCCTCGATACAAGATAGTGAGGTTGATTGGTAAAGGCGGAATGGGGGATGTCTATGAGGCAATTCATCGAAAGATGGAACGAAGGGTGGCGCTCAAGGTCATCAACCGCAAGTTGTTCCAAAACAGGGAGGCGGTGAATCGATTTCACCGGGAAGTCAAAACCGCGGCGCAACTGGCACATCCCAACGTTGTGACTTCGCATGACGCCGATCAGGCCGATGACTTTCATTTCATGGTGATGGAGTTTGTGGACGGAGTCGACTTGTCACAGATCGTCAAAGATCGCGGTGCCCTCTCGATCGTCGATGCATGTGACTTCATCCGGCAAGCCGCGGTTGGTTTGCAGCACGCGCATGAGTGCGGCATGGTGCATCGTGATATCAAGCCTCACAATCTAATGGTGACCCATGATGGCATGGTCAAGATTCTTGATTTCGGAATCGCCTCCTTTGCACCGGAGTCCATTCCGGCTTCCGATTCTGCCATAAAGCGATCCGAGTTGACGGCAGCCGGTACCCTGATGGGGACGCCTGATTTCATCTCGCCTGAACAAGCCAACGATGCACGACAGGTCGACATCCGCAGCGATATCTACAGCTTGGGCATGACACTGTATTTTCTACTCGCCGGTCGCGTCCCGTTTGGCGATGCATCGGCACTGGAAAAACTGAAGATGCACGCGGAATCCGAACCGACCGCGTTGGCGACGCTGCGAGATGACTTGCCAGAACCTTTGAATCGCATCATCGCCCGAATGATCGCCAAGGACGTCAACGACCGTTTCCAAACGCCAGCTGAGGTTGCGTTGGCACTCCAGCCGTTCGTACTAAAGTCGCCCGCAGGAACGCCAAGGGAAGTCTCCGCAACGCAACGGCTAGGCGAGCCGTCACGCCGATGGCCTCCTGGTCAGTGGCGGTCGAGCTGGAGGATCGCAGGTGGTGCTTTCTTGGCGGTTGCCCTTGCCTTCGTTGCGGTTGTGTCGACGAAGGAATCCATCGCCGACAAACTTACGAGACTGAAAGCACCGGATGAGATTCAGCTGTCGGTTCAGCCGCCGTCGCAGAATCAGGTTCGAGCCGTCTGGTACAACGTGGAGGGCGATTCTCTCGGCGCCGACAGGGCGTTGGCGGGGAATACGGCGGCCATCTGTGATATCGGAAACTGCCGCATCGCACTGCTTGGTCAAGATGTCTCCGAGGAACCCACCGCGATCAATAGTCTTTATCTCACGGTCGCCGGTCCTCGGGATCGTAAATCATTGGTCTACTCGACTGTGGCAAACGAAAATGACGGCGAGCCTTACTTCCGCAGCGAATATTCGAGCGGCAGGGCGAAGTGTCGTTTCTACGACTTTCGGTTTTCCTTGACCGACCAGATGATTCGCTACGGAAAAGTCCAGCATGTCTGGAATGATCCCTCGTCACCGGGGCTTTTGATTCTGGTCGATACGGTTTCGGGCAAAATCACGACTCAGACGATGAAGCCCAACGCAGAACGAGGCAAAGTCCACGGGTTGGTCGTGATGCGAACAACCGAACAACCCGGTCGAGATAAAGTGATGTCGGCCATCGCGAGTAATGACTCGCTACGCGACGGACAAACGGGCGGGCAAGCCACGGGGCAGATTGATCTGCCGAATCAAGCGATTGCTGCGGAGGTGACGGCTCTGAGTTGGATCGACGTGCGCAGCCTCAGCCGGGCGAGTTTGGATCAGACACTGGCCAGTCTTCTCACGGTAGTTCCACGCGAAGGAACACCGCGAGCATTGGAACTGACCGACGAAGCACGGAGTCTTGCGCGAGCCTCTTTCCTCGCCGTGGAAGCGGGCACGGGTGCCGGCATGGAAACAGTGTTGATCGCGACGCCACCCGGCTCGACAGTCGAAACGAACGCTGATGGGCCCTGGCAACTGTTCGTTCGCATGGGGCCCAAAACATCTGCTGCTGACGCGGTCGAAATCATGGTGGCGACGTACATCAAGGAAACCGGAGTCGAGCCGAGCTCGGATGAAGCGAAGGTGATCGAGGAATTTCGAAACCTGTCGTTTGTCGACGTCGGCAACGGTTGGTTTGCCGCGCAGGGAGAGGCACTCTTGCCGCTGCCTCTCCCATCGGAAGCCCTGGACACCACGCCGTTCGTCGAGGCGCTACAAAATTTTGAAGGCTCCGCAATTCGGTTTGCGTGGTTGATTGACGACGCCACGCGGCTGGAAATCGATCGTCTGCAGACTCGTCCCGGTGCAGCTCTATTCGAAGGACTCGTGACATCGCTGCGGGGCATGCAGTCGACTTCGGCCGGCGTGTGGCTCGGAGAGCAACCGAAGTTGGTGCTCGACATGCGGTTCGCCGATCCGAAAGACGCAAAACGGTTCGCCACCGGTTCCGAAGAACTGGCCGGATTGATCACGGGATTCGGCCCAGACTTGATTGCCTGCCCAGACGACACTGCAACGAGCAAGGAAATGCGAGAGGCATTCGGGACACTCTTTCTCGACCGAAACGGCGCACGTCTATCAAAGACCTTTGACATTGCACTGTTGCAGCAGCTCGGCGACTCGGGATTGCCATGGACGACGCTCATTGGCGTCGAGAACGGGGAGTTCCAGGAGGAACCGAGTGAATTTCCAAGCGAGGATGATGTCGATCTACTCGCAGAAGTTCAGGGCGACACGAAAGACATGCTCGAGTGGATTTTAAAAAGCTCGCCCGAAGTACGATCGCTCGCTGCCGACCAGCTTCTGGCGGAAGGCAACGCGGAGTTGGCCGCGAATCTGCTGTCCTTGGTCAACCAGCTTGACCCCAGAGCCAAAGCCTGGCTGGAGATCGCCGATCGTTTCCAATCCACAAACGAAACGCAAAAGGCAGTTGATGCCCTGCTTAAGGCCTATCGTATTGACGTCAAAGCTATCGAAAAAGGCGATCTTGCTCTGTTTCAAGAGACGGATCGTCTCGGGGAACTCGCGGAAGTGCTGACCGAAGAAAGACTAAGCATGCTGCCACACTACAACGCGTCGGTCGATGTCCTGTTGGCAGTGCTCGGGTCCGATTCGTCTCGCGACGTCGGCTTCGAACTATTGGAACGGATCTGGAATACTCAGAGTCAACTGCGGTCAACCGTTTTGAGTCGCGTGCCGGAAGAAGTCTGGAAGGAGGTTCCCAATCAAGCTTATTACTTCCACTCAAAGGCCGCCAAAAATTCCGAAAAAGGCGGCGCTGACGTTCCCGGCCGTGCTGAAGGCGGACGAGGGAAAGACTGATGAAGCGATCAACCAGACCCTTGGGTTGGTGTTCTTGGTCATTCAAGCTGGCAAGAGACGCAGAACGAACGGCGTTACCTGCCAAGGTTTTGATTAGCGATTCCAACTGGTCTTGAAACGCTCATCCCACTCGTTTCGCATGGCGTCCTGCCTCGCATTCTCTTTTGCCACCGAGTCCCGTTGTTCTTGGACGAGGTCTCGAGATTGAAGCAGGCCTTCAACGCTGTTGAGCACCATTTCCTCATAGTCGAAGCGTCCGTATCCCGGTTGGGTATTCACGATTTGTCCGGACGGATCAACCACGGCACACCGTTCACTGGTGACGCCACGTTCGGCTTGCAAGATGAACCGATTTTCGGTGACATCAAAGAGCCTCGGCTGAATCCGAATGCCCGCTTTTGCAATGGTTTCGGGATCGAGGATCGAATCGAACCGCTGTGATGTTTGTTGCTGGTTGGCACCGAAGGCGATGTAAAGCGCGAATGTCTGGACCCGGTCTGATCCGAACTTTGCTTCGGCCGCTTCGACGGCTTTCCACTTTTCAAGGAAGGAACGTTCGTTCTGCCAGAAGAATAAGACCGTGTGTTTGCCGTTCTTTAGGCTTTCCAAGTTCAGCTCTTCACCGTTGGTGCCCTTTGCCGTGAATGCGGGAAGTGGCGTACCGACGAATCGAGGCAAGGAAGTCTTGACTCCAAAGGGCATGTCATCCAACGAGTCGACGACGGAGAGCTTCGGCATGGTGAGCCGAAAGGATTCGGCGTTCTTCTTCTCATTGAATCTCCAATTCGTGAAACGCCATTCGGTGTCCCGCTGTCTTGTCAAACGGTCGTTGGGATCGTTGCCCGCGTCGTCAGAGTAGCCGGACATGGGGCGGTCAGAATCTCGGACCAACAAAAGGGGCACGGGGTATTCACCTTGGGCGATGAAGAGATGGAGCCGCTTGTACGGTATGGCTTTCCGGTCCGTTTCCGACAGCTCGAACTGCACGTAATCGGCCGTAACGGATCCGAATTCTCGTGTCCCACAGTACGATAGCTTGCGACCGTTGTTCCACTCGGACATCGCGGTGGGATCGAAAAAGGACATCACGCCGCGGGCATCGACCAAATAGCCGTAGCCTTGCCCGAGTGTTTCCTGCCGCAGCAGGGCGGGCAGCGTCGGAGCGGCTTTTTCCACCATTGAACTACCAGAGTCTGTTCTCAGGACATACGTTCCGTCGCTGCCGATTTCCCAGTGGTATGGTTCGTCTCTTGGTCTTCGGTCGGATATCTTGAGTCGGTTTGGTTTCGCATACTCAAAGTCGTAGGCTGAATACGCGTTGAAATATTCGATAACGCCCATCGTCGTTTGGCTGTTGAGTTCGTACTCCAAGGTGAAGCTGGCGGTTTCTTGTTCGGAGAGGAATTCGACCATCTTGTTCAAAACCGCTTCAGCCTTCGCCGCACGATCGCTCTCCAGACCAGATTCGTCCGAGGGACGCAGTAGGTCGGCTTCCAGTCCGTAGCGCTGCTCCTTGTACATCTCGCGTTCATAGTCGGTGACACACCACTGGCGATACATGAGACCCTTTGGCAGTGGATTGGTATCGGAGACGAGTGAGTCAGGTGCGTTTTCGGTGGGCGGCTGGCCGTGCCCTGGGCCGGCGAATGCAACGAGGGAGAGCAGCACCGCAAATCGGATATTGTGATTCATTGGACCGTTTCCTTAAAGATCGTGGCTGAGGAACACCATCGGCTTCGCTGCGGATCGCGACACGGTTTCAATAAAGGTCTGCAATCAATCAATCTTCACGATCGGTTCATTTGTATCGAACGAGCTTGCGACAATCTGATTGAGCTGTTCGAGGTACGCCTGGGAACTGAAGTTGAGTTTCGGGTAGCTTTGGAGTCGTTCGAGTTCGGTTGAGACCCAGTCGAGCCATTCGGGGTCACGGCGTTTTAGTAGCTTTGGGCCGAACCGTATGGCGAGCTCATGATCAAGCCCCTCATAGGATGCGTCTCGGCCGCTTGGAATCCGGCGAAATCCGATGATGGTGTAGGCGTTCTTGTCATACACCCATTGTTCGTCAAAGATCGCGAATTGGTGATGGTACATCCAGCGACGGACGACCTCTTCGTGACAATTGGGTTGTAAGACAACTCGGTCGGGGATCACGTGCGGATTGCGTTCGAGGATTTGGGCAATCAACTCACCTCCCATTCCGCTGATCGCCAAGCAATCTGCTTCATCGGGAGCTAAGCCGTCTAATCCATCAGCCAGCCGGACGTCGGCATCGAGTGCCCTTAGTGTTTTTCGGGATCGCTCGAGCGGCGTCGGGTTCTTTTCGATCGCAATGCCTCGCCGGACAACTCCGGAACGCAAGAGCGATGCAAGCAAGTAGCCGTGATCGGAACCGACGTCGGCGAGTACTTTGCGTGCCTGCGGAAGGCGATCTGACGTGGGCTCCGCCTCCAAAGCGATCGCCACCATCGCGGCGATCGTCGAGAGCCTTTGATCCAGCGACCGCATCGACGGCTACTCTTCGATACAGAAAAGGTGCCCCTCGCCTCGGATGAAGAGCTGGTTGTCGATGGGTGCGGGCGTCGTGTCCACGGTCTCGCCGACCGAGTTGGTTGCGACGACTTGCAATTGCTCGGCGTCTTTGATCACGACCGTCGTGCCGCTTCGTCCGGTCAGATAGACGTGACCACCCGCAGCGACGGGCGACGCATACGTGCTACGAATGCTCGGCAATCGTTGGGCTTGATAAAACGGCTCGCCAGTTGCCGCGTTCAAGCATGTGAGGATTCCGGTCTTTGCCTTGTGGAAGTAAAGGCGATTCTCGGAGAGCAAGAGTGAAGCGATGTCGGGACAATCACGTGCGATCGTCCAAACCACATTGGAACTGCCTTGAACATCACCTTTTCCAACGGGCAGAAAGGCTGCCATGAATGCGCCACGGAAACCGCTGCCGACGATCACGCGTTCGCCGTCAAAAACCGGCGAGGCCACGGGACGTTGCGTTTGACCCGCACAGCGCCAAAGCTCGCGGCCAGTGTTCAAGTCATAACTGCGCGCATAGTTTTGACCGTTCATGACGATCTGTTGACCGGCGTCGGTATCGATGATCAGCGGTGTCGCCCAGCAGGTTGGTTCGTCACGGTCGGTTTTCCAGATCGTTTCGCCGGTCTTCTTGTTCAGTGCGTAAAGCGCCGAGGGGCCTTCGTGGTCCCAGGGAACGATCAGCTTGTCGCCGGCGATCGTTGGCGAACTGCCTTCGCCGAAGACGCCACGCGTGGTCATCTTGCCGAGGTCATCGCGTGACCAAACGGGTTCCCCGTCCATCGTGAAGCAATAAAGCCCTTGCGAGCCAAAGTGTGCGTACACCAATTCGCCATCGGTACACGGTGAAGCGGATGCGAAACCGTTGGTGGAGTGGGTTCCCGCGAAGGGTCTGGCGGTCGTCGCGGTCTTTTCCCATTTCAAGCTGCCATCGGCGCGGTTGAAGCAAAAGAGTTTGAAGTCCAGCAATGGCAGCTGACCACCGGAAGCTCGCTCTGCCGAAGGGATCGCCGATACGACAAATACAGAGTCGTTCCAGATGACCGGCGAACCCGAACCGCTGCCCGGGATGGCGACTTTCCATTTCACGTTCTTCGTCGAGGACCAGGTGACTGGAGGGGTCGCCGCCGGTGCGACTCCGTTGCCGGTCGGTCCACGCCAATGAGACCAAGTCGAATCAGCAGGTTCGGCGACCAACGTCGAACCGATGCAGCAAAAAGCGACCGCAAGAACGCAGCGGTGAAACATATCGGGGCTCGTGAGGTGAGGCGAATCAAGAGGGGGTTTCAACAGGCGGCAGCGTGCCACCGTGATGCAATCAGTTTAGCCGCCCGGGAATACGGTTGGGGGCGGCGCGATCGGGATCGGAGAATCCAATGCAAGCCGGTTTCGCGGTCGGGCCACGTTAACGGATCGGGTCAAGGCCGAGCGCTCTTCGGATCAATCCGATTTGGCCGGCGTGGATCTGTTCGTGCAACGGGCAAAACAGAATCGCTCCCAGTTTGATTGGGTACGCGGCATAGGGCATCTCGACGGGCTCGAGTAAGACCTCGGGCGCAAGATCTCGAACGGTATCCACTCCCAGGTCGAAGATTTTCGCCAGACGTTCGTACAGCTCCGAGGGAGTCGGCTGGCCTTCCGGGGAAGCATTGGGCGTGGACCCCCGTCCGAAGGCCTTGCGAAACTTACCCGGGATCAAACTCAAGTCATCTGGTTCTCGGCCGCGAATTCGAAACATCAACAGGCCGTACTGGCTGACCGCCAAGTGTCCCGCCTGCCATGCGATATGGCTCGGCAGCCCGTCGGGGATCGTGAACCAGAGTTCCTCCGGCGTGCTGTCGAGAAGTTCTAGCGTGTAGTCACGGGCGAACCGAATTTGCCCGATCGCGCCACGCAAAATTTCTTTGGCTTCGTCAGCCCTGGGGAGTTTTCCCGTGGTGGTTTCAGCGGAGTCGTTTTCGGACATGCTTGTTCAGACAGTCAACGAGTTAGTGATCAGATGAAAGTTGCAGTCGCCTGCGTTAAACGACCAGTTGCCCGTCCATCAATTGTCGCTTGGAGTCCATGGACTCGGCGAGCGATTCGCTGTGCGTGACACAAATCAGGATGGCTTGATTCGTTTGTTGAAGTTGCTTCAAGACCTCGGTGATTGATTCGGCGGTGCGGCGATCCAGGTTCCCCGTCGGCTCGTCGGCCAAGATCAATGAAGGGGACATCAGGAGCGCGCGAGCGATTGCGACGCGTTCGCGTTCGCCACCGGACAACTCGCTAGGCAGATGCCCGGTGCGTTCGGCCAATCCGACGTCGGTGAGCAAAGACTGTGCGCGTTCGAGATGGGACTGCGACACTTTCCCGGTTGCCAACGTCGGTACGAGAACATTTTCGAGCACGGACAGCTGGGGTAGCAAATGGTGATCTTGAAAGATGAATCCGATGCGGCGATTTCGCCATCGTGCCAGTTCGGTCTCGCTCAGCACAAACGGATCTTCTCCATCGATGCGGACCGTTCCGGAGTCGGGACGATCGAGAGTTCCAAGGATCTGCAGCAAGGTACTCTTACCGCTGCCGCTGGGGCCGACGATGGCGAGGGATTCTCCGGCGGCGAGTTCCATTGAAACATCACCCAGGACACGAAGGGGCTCACCCACGGTCGGGAAGGATTTTGAAAGTTGTTGGACGGAAAGCGTCGTCATGTTCGGTGTTCCATGGTCCGAAAGAAGGTCCTGTCATCCTACCGTTCACTCAAGACCGGCACACAGAGCCAGCGTTGCAATTCCATAAAACGTGTACTCCACGTCTGCCGTATGATCGAGCGCGAATCCTGTGAATCCGCCGGTCGGCTGTTCCATGGTTCGCGCGTAACGCATTGCGGCTTTGTGATCGAGTGCGTCGGCGGCATCCAAATCAACCAGCGTAATCAGCCCCGTACAGGTACTGAGCAAGTCCTCGAACGGGATGCGAGTGTTTGCGGTCAAGCCGCCCTCACCGGTTTGCATTTCGGCAACGAAGTCGATCGTCTGCTGAGGATCGAAGTCACCGAGTCGCTCGAGGGTTTTGAGCGTGCCGATTGCTGCGGCGGTCGGGTTCACGCCCGGTCGCTTGGCGGCACGGATTTCCAAGAAACCGCCGTCGGGATGGGCCTGCCGATGGAGAAACCCGATCACGCTTTCCACATCGGCGGGTTTCTGTCCGAGCAACTCGAGACAGAGAGTCGAAAGAAACGTTTGGTAGGTACTGCCAGCGCGACCTTCGGGACTCTTGGCAAAACCCCCATCGTCGGTGCGCAAGGATTCCAAAAGCGTCGCCACGTTCTTGGCCCACGTCACGTCGTCATCGCCGATCACGGACTGACCTGCGCCGAGTTCGCAAATCGCGGCCGCGAAGAGCAGCGAGATCAAGTCGACGATGCTCTCCTGTTGGGAGAGTCGTGAACGCAGGAACTCGGTCGCGCGTGTCGCGATCGGTTCGGTCAACGCGTCAAGCACCAGCAGACTTCGAAGTGCGAACGCCGAATAATAGGGGTCGCTGTCACCTTCGCGGCCGGCAAACCCGCCATCGTCGCGCTGTTGATCGGTCAACCAAAGTGCGTGTCGCTGGCGAGTGGGCTCGTCCAGTTTCGAAGCACCCGCGGCGAGGCGGAGCGTCAGGTTTTCGAGGTAGCTGAGCAATTCAGCTCGCCGCTCCAAAGTAATCCGGTTCGTTGCCTTCTTTCCATTTGATGTTGCACCCCAAGGACGCACGTTGGTCGCTCGTCGGCGTTTCTCCGGCGAGCACCGCATCGAGTGCCGCGCGAAGATCTACGCCTGTCACCGGGATGTCGGTCTTGGGGCGTGAGGCATCGAGCTGACCGCGGTAGGCCAAGTTTAAGTCGCCATCGAAAAGAAAGAAGTCCGGTGTGCAGGCGGCGCGATAAAGCTGTGCCACCGATTGATCGCCATCAAACAAATAGGGGAACGTGTAGCCTCGTTCAGCCTTCTCTTTCGCCATCGCCTCGGGCGAATCATCCGGATACGCGACCGCATCGTTGCTGCTAATCGCAACGACGGCGACGTCTTTGGCCAAGTAGTCGTCGGCCAAGACTTTTAATTGATCGGCGACGTGCTTCACGTAAGGGCAGTGATTGCAGATGAACATGACGAGCAACGCTTTCTTACCGGAAAGGTCGTCCAGCGAGACGTTTCCACCCTCGCACTCGGGGAGATTGAACGAGGGGGCTCGTGTGCCCAGCGGCAACATCGTACTTTCGGTTCGGACCATCGGTTTCCTGCGTATTGAATGAATCGAACGTTAGAGATCACGCGACCTTAGTTGAGGTCGTCGAGCAGACGGCCCGGGCTGCCCATCATGTTGTATCCGTTATCGACGTGAAGCACTTCTCCGGTGATTCCACTGGACATTTCGCTCAACAAGAATGCGCCAGTACGGCCGACTTCTTCGTGTGAGATATTGCGTCCAACCGGTGCCATCTTCTCGTACAGTTCCAGCATCTTGTCGACCCCGGCGGCACGTCCGGCAAGTGTACGCACCGGACCAGCCGAGAGGGCGTTGACTCGGATGTCATCGGCGCCGAGTTCAAAGGCGGCGTAACGCACGGCGGCTTCGAGGGCGGCCTTGCAAACGCCCATCACGTTGTAGCCCGGCACGCACTTTTCGCCGCCGAAGTAGCTCATCGCGGCAATGGAACCGCCGGGATTCATGATCGGCCGGGCTGCCGAAGCGCAGGCCAGCAGCGTGTAGACGCTGACATCCATCGCCAATGCGAATCCGGCACGGCTGCAATCCACCGTGTCTCGCGACAAGTCTTCCCGGTCGGCGAATGCCATCGAGTGGAGGACGAAGTCAATCTTGCCAAATTTTTCCGCCGTCGCGTCAAATACGCTGCGGATGTGTTCGTCTTTCTGCGCGTCCATGGGTAGAAGAAACGCAGCATTCTCGAATTTGTCGGTCAACTTTGACACTCGGCGACGGTTTTTTTGCCGTTCGTCATCCGGTCGATCCGGCAAATGGGTGAAACCGCAAGTGCCACCGGCATTCATGATCTCCTTGGCGATCGCCCAGGCGATCGAATTCTCATTTGCGACACCCAGAATCAGCCCTTTCTTACCCTGAAATTGCATCTCGATTTAACTTCCTTCGGAAAGGGATTGCCTTGGTCCATGCCAGTGTTTCGCGGAATTCTCCGCAACGAATTCGAATGGCCGCACAGGATAACGTCAAAGGGTCGATCTCGTCTATTTGGGGCGAATCGGAACTGTTGGCGATCTGAAGACAAGTTTTCTTTTCTCTTATTCTCCCCCGTGGCTTAAAACACTGATGGAAGGAAAGACTCCTCAACCGGTCTCCTCACGTATGGCGGAAACCCAATTGCCCCACACCACGCGACGCACCGATGCGGCGATCGGCAGTCATGCTGCGGCATTTCTCGACGATCTTGCCGAGCGGCTGCGCGGTGGTCTCGTGGAAACCGATCTCCCAAGTCAGCTGGTCCGCGACTTCGCGAGACGAATGAGCTTGCCATTGTCCGCGCTCGTTCGGCAGGAAGTAGGCGGCTGGAACATCATCGCGCAAAGCGATGCCCAGGGGCTCGCCAAACCCTTGGCAGCGTCGCTGTTGCCGACGGACTTGATCGCCGATGCGATCGACTCCGGTCAGCCCCGCACCGATGGCGAGATGCATGTTTTTCCGGCAAGCAGCCAAACGGATCCGCCTTCGACGGCGTGCTTGGTCGTCAAGCGTGATCGCGGGTCAGATACCGGTTTTGATGTCGCGGCGATGATGTTGGTCTCCGCCTACGTCCATTCTGAACTCGACCGAAGAAACGAAACGCGGCTCCGACAGCTTGCAAGCGTGTTGGAAGCGGCCGCCGTGTGGCAACGGTCGCAGTTGGAAGAGTCGAGCGACGAAAACACACTCTTGCGGCAAATCGCTGACACGGCCACCGAACTCGCGGATTGCCAACGGGCCAGTATCTTCCTTTGGGATAAACGCCGAAAGAAACTGATCGGCAAGCCGGCGCTCGGCATCGATGACGCACCGCTGGAGGTCCCCGACAACGCCGGCGTCGTCGGCGAAGTCTTGGCGACCAAGGAGCCACAGATCTGGAATGGGGGCAGTGACGATGAGTCACGTGTGAACCGCAATATCGATCGATCGCTTGACTTTGACACGCGATCACTTGTCGCCGTTCCACTGATCGGCAGTCGAGGTGAGACGATCGGCGTCTTTGAAGCGATCAACCATCACCAAAATAGTTTTGATTCATCCCACGTTGCGCTGCTCGCGGACTTGGCCACCCACGCGGCCGTCGCGATCGAAGCCCAGCGGCGACAACGTTCGCTGACCGAATCACGCGACCGACTCGTTGATGATGCCGCGGAGCGTTCACCACTGATCGGAGAGCATTCGGAGATCGTCGCCATTCGGCAGAGCGGAACCCGCGTCGCGCCGACCGACTTGACGGTCTTGATCCTGGGTAAGAACGGAACCGGCAAGGAAATCGTTGCCAGGCACGTGCACTATGCAAGCGACCGACGCAGCGGCCCGTTCATCGCCGTCAACTGCGCGGCGTTGGTTGAGTCGCTTCTCGAAAGTGAACTGTTCGGTCACGAGAAAGGATCGTTCACGGATGCCAACGCAACACGCGCGGGTAAGTTCGAAATGGCAAGCGGAGGAACGTTGTTTCTCGATGAAGTCGGCGACATGAGTTTGGGCGGGCAAGCAAAGCTGCTGCGTGTTCTGGAACAGCGTGAAGTCGTCCGTGTTGGAGGCAGCCTGCCCATTCCCGTGGATGTGCGAGTCATTGCGGCCACGAACCAACCGCTCGAACAATTGATTGCGGAAAAGCGTTTTCGCGAAGACCTTTTCTTTCGCCTAAACGTCGTCTCACTCAACCTGCCTGATCTTGCAAAACGCGGGCAGGACGTCCTGTTACTTGCGGACCATTTCCTCGAGCACTTCTGCAACGAAATCGGACGCCAAAAACCGCGTTTCTCCAGCGCCGCGCAGACGGCGCTGCTTTCGCATCCTTGGCCGGGCAATGTGCGCGAGCTTCGCAACACGATCGAGCGAGCGTGCTACTTAAGCAGCGGTGAGGAAATCGCAGCGGCCGACTTGGAGCTACGATCCGGGAACACTAACTCGCAAGACGCCGCCCACGCACAGGCGGTGCAATTGAACTCGGCGACCGTTGGCTCACTCAGCGATTCGACCAAGCAGTTCCAGGTGCTGCACATTCGCAACGCCATCTCGGCGTGCGGAGGAAACATGACGGAAGCGGCCGCCAAATTGGATCTGCATCGATCCAACCTCTATCGAAAGATGAAGCAGTTGGGCATGCAAGTCAGTGAAGAGAAGACGTAGTCCTAGCGCTTCGTCAACTTTTAAACGGAGGGTACCCTTCGGGCCATATGGTTTTTGCTACCAGATCCCTTCGCTGAAGCACTAGCTGCGAGTTTCCACCGGCACGTCAGTCGCCGTTTTCGGGTTCGTCCCCGTCGGCGGCTCGGCGTTGGCTTCCAGAACGGTTTTGACCACATCAATCAGCTGGTCCAGCCGGAACGGCTTGAAGAGTCTTGCCTTGGGATGCAAACCGTTTTGCAACGCGTTAACGATCGAATGGCCGGGGTCATAGCCGAACCCGGTCATCAAGATCATCGGCACAGGTTCGATGATCTCTTTGAGGCGCATCATCAATTGAAAGCCGCTGAAGTCGGGCAGTTTGATGTCGCTGATGATGACGTCATACCGATCGTCTCCACCATCCCGCACCATCTTGACGGCTTGGTCTCCGCTACGGGCCGTCTCGACCACGCATCCGTAACGCTCGAGCAATCGGTGCGCGTCTTCGCGGACGCTGCCGTCCTCATCGACAACCAACACACGCTTATTGCGAAGCAGCGCGTGTTCTTCGGAGGAAATCCCCGGGGGCACCGCTTCCATGGGAGTCATTCGCTGGCCGATCTGCTGAATCGTCTGCTTGATGTCGCGAGCGTTCTTCAGGATCCGCCGGATGCAGTCCACCATCTCGGGCGAATGCCCGATGTAATCTTCCATCACGTTGACGGCGTCGTTGAGGATCTCATCGACGGGCATGGCGACCGCGCTGTGGATCGCGTTGCAGCTTTGCTGGGCCGTGTCCGCTTTTTGGGCGACGAGCAGTTCCAGCGTGTTGAGCGCGAAACCGATGTCGCGGGCGAAGATCTCCAGGAACTGCAAGTCACTTTGCGTAAAGGCAGCCACCTCGGGGCTCTCCACATTGATCGTCCCAAGCACCTGTTCGCTCAGGATCAGTGGCACGGTCAGGGAGCTTCTTGAGTTGGCAACGCCGGGCAGGAAGAGCGGATCGTTCTCGACGTCATAGCAGAGGTAGCTCAAGCCACTGCTGGCTGCATATCCGGTGATGCCGTTGCCCTGCGGGTGGGCGTAGAGTTGGCGGTCGGCGGCTTCTTGATCTATTCCGACGCTGAGCAGTGGAACAAGATTACCGCTGGCTTGTTCGAGTAATCTGATCTCGATGACTTCAAAATTCAGGAGATCCTTGAGGTAATGCCGAATGTTGTCTTTGAGCAGTTCGATCCGCTCATCAACGCCCATCTGATAGATTTCGGTCGGCCGCAGGTCCGCGAGGTCACGGCCCGCCCGGTGGATGGCTGCGAGTTTTTGTTGCTGCAGGATTTCCGCCGTGATGTCGCCGACGGTCACCACCAGACGCTCTGCCGGGCCGTGGTCTCCGATCGGAGCGGCGCGGACTTGGAAATATCGATTGTCCGCCGTTTGCAACGTGCCGCTGCTTTCCTTGCCGGTTGAAAACGCGGTGTGGAACGGGCAGAGGTCGGACCCCATGATGTTGGGGTCTCCCATCAGTTCGTAGATCGTGACGCCGACGGTGTCGTCCTCGTTGGATTTGCCGGCGTACCGTTTGAGACGACGGTTGGCCCAGAGGATGCGATTGTCACGATCCAACAAGGCGCCGCCTTCGGGCAGGTCGCGAAGCATCAGCCCACTTTCGCAAAGTCCGCGAAGCTCGGCGAGCTCGGGAAGAGTATCTCGCGAAATCCAAACACCCTCGATTGTCGGGCTCGTTAGCTCGTCGAGCACGGTGGCGGACGAGTCCAGCTCCAGGATTTCCTCCGCGGCATAGCCCTTCGGGAGTGTCGAAACCTCACCCACACAAATCAATCGTTTGGGTGGATTCGTGCCATCCGGTGAAGTCACTTCACGCGGTGAGACGCTCGCTGGTGCAGGCGCCCGCAAATCGCTGGCCTCGGGCTGATTGGGATCCGAGCCGCCGGGATTGCCGATCGGAGGAATCGACTGAGTCATAAACCGCCTCTGACCACACGAACGTCGGAAGACGCCAGAAAGGGGGAAGACCGACGAGGAAGGATCCTTCGGATGCTCAACCGCTGAACACATCTGCATTCAACGAAAGTTCATCGGCAGTCACTCGACGTTAATAATAGGAGAAATCATCCATTCATCTAGCTTGGTCGTGACGCGAATTCCGGGAATTGCCGTTCACAGCGGCCAGTCCGCCAGCAGCGTCAGGATTGGGTAGTGAGATCTGCCATTAGCGAGTCCGCGTCTAATTGTCACACCCGCCGGCGACTGCCCCTCGCGTTCGGGCACGAAAAACAGAAAATTGAGCCTGCATGGACAGCTGGACAAATGTTAGGTGAATCCGTTCATTCACCTGAGGGAATTGCGGACTAGGTAAATTCGGTAAATTGCCTTAACTGCCGTTGGCGGATTGTTGACACGCCAAGTGCGAGGCCTACATTCTTGGACCTGGGCAACAGCCCAAATTGCGCAGCCGTTAAAAACTCTCTCGTATTTCCATCGTTGGCTCACAGGCTGTGAGACTATTTGGAGGACTCCCTGAATGTACAAAAATTTGTTTCGAAGCATCGCCGGACTCTGTAGCGCGTTGCTGTTGGCTGGCACCTTGTCAGCTGGCTGCGGCGACTGTGGAGGCTGTGCTAGCGGTTCGGACTGTGTCGCCGGTGGTGGCGTCGTAGTCGGAAGCGGTGGCGGCATGGCCGGTGCTGGCGCGTGCGGACCAACCGTCACGTACCAAACGCAGACGGTCATGCGACCGCAAATGGTGACGGAGACCCGCATGGTCCCCACCACCTCTTATCAGACCGAAACACGCACTCGGATGCGTTCGGTTACCCGACAAGTTGCC
>JBCBOO010000419.1:0-3737 GCA_039821235.1 Planctomycetota bacterium | reverse complement strand
CCCCCTCCCCCCCCCCCCCCCCCCCCCCCCCCCGGCGGCCGGGCGCCCCCCCCCCCCCCCGACTGGATGGGGAGGAAATTCGGGTCGATTCGAAACTGGTGGGCAAGCCCACCGGCATGGTGCTGTCGCCCCGTTCGGGGCTAATGCGCGGAACAAATCCTGCTCAATGTTGTACGACCACAACCCCAGACTTTTAGCATTCCATCGCTAGCCAGGTTTTTCGCGGACAACCACGGCTAGCGCTGTTCGGTTCAACCCCAAAACTAAACGTTGACAATGCACTATTTCGCCGGTCGCAAAAGAGTTTCTTGATACCAGCCATCGTCATCTCGATGGACCCTTACTGGCACGCCGAAGAGGTTGGAGACTCTCTCGTCTTCCAACAAACTTGACTTGTCACCCTTCGCCACGATTCGGCCGCCTTTGAGCAGGACGACGTGGTTCAGTTTGGGCGGGATTTCGGATAAGTGATGAGTGACCAAAACCAAGGTCGTTTCTTCTTGTTCGCTGATGCGTTCGATCACATCTAAGAAGACCTGTCGCGCGGCGAGGTCGAGCCCATTGGTGGGTTCGTCCAAAACCAAAATACTCGGTTGGTGGACGAGAGCACGAGCAATCAGCGTTCGGCGACGTTCCCCGCTGGACAGCGTCGCGACACGACGATCAAGCAGCGCATCCACCGCGACGAATTGAGTGATCTCGCGAATGCGGTCTTCGTTCGCTGCATCGAGCTTGGGACCAAATTCTCGCAGTCGCGTGGAGGTGTATCCGCTGGCCACGGTTTCGAACACAGTCATACGCCCCGTGCGGCCGGAACCGAAGTGGCGTTCCAACTCGGGGCTGATGATCCCCATCCGCCGGCGCAACTCGGCGACCTCCCATTGGCTTTCACCAAGGATTCTCATCTCGCCCTGATGCCCATCCGTTGCAATCGAAGGATAAAAGTCGCGAGTAAGCAACTTCAACAGTGAACTCTTTCCGGCGCCATTCGGGCCAAGCAAGCAGGTGTGCTGGCCGCTTGGAATCGTCAGCGAAATCTGATCCAAAATCAATGTGCTTTCCCGCCGAACCGAAACGTTCGTCAACTCGATCACGGGAGGAGGCGGGAAATTCACGAGGCAAGTCTCAAGCGATGGGATATGATCGCGCCCGCTTGGAAAAGGTTGGATTCGTGAAATGGCAACGAGAGACGCTCGCAAGAATCATCGTTCAAGACGTTACGAAGGACGAGATCGCCGCGAAGATGCCGATCGTAGTAGTAGGCTGCGGCTTGACTCATTTGGTTCAGCTGTAACGGTGACAGTTGATCGATGCGGCGGACGGCATCGACCAGACCGTCGCGGCCGTCAAAGCAAATCGCGTTGACTCCATCTCGAAGCGGCGCCTCAAACCGATCGCCATACTCGATCAGCGGGATCACTCCACAGGCCATGGATTCAATCACGTTGTGGCACATCGGCTGGGCCACACCAGGACAGCAAAGAAAGAACCGGTGTTCGGCAAGTGTCTGCATCCACTGATCGCCCGCGACCGGGTGCTGGTTGCTGTCGCGAAGTACGATTCGTTCGGGATTTCCTTCGGCATGCCGAGGCTCGATTCGTTCCGCAAAATGACGTTCCAACGTCGCAACCAGTTCCAATCGTGGCAAGACTCCGAATCGATCTCGCATCGTGCTTCGCCCATAACGAGATTTCTGATTGCCGGCGAAGAAAATTCCGGCCTTTGGTGTCTCGCGCAAGTGTTCTGCAAGCGAATCATTCCACGCCAGCATCTGTTTGGGATGCATCGGGTACGGCAGTACCTTCGCCCCCGCAAAGGCTTCTTTTCCGATCAGCATTCTTACGCGTCGCACGCTTGCGTCCGAGCGACGATCGGTTTCATCGTGATCCGTCAGCGCAACCGAGACATTCGAAAACGGCTTCGACGCAGCGATCCAAGACACGTTTGTCAGTGAAAGAAATAACGCCCCCAATCGCTTGTGCGCGATTGCGGCCAGCAAGACGGGCGAGCACCGTAGCACCACCTCGTGCGACACTCGATCGGCAAGAATCGCAAGGCAGGCAAGGTGCCTTGCGCCATCAACGAGCAAGTGGTCTTGTTTGAGATCGAACCCGATCGCGGGACGAGGGTATTCGACGGGAACACTCACACGCCGCAGTGCCTTGGTTGCAACCCGCCGATCCAGAGGATACCGAAGCCAGTGCTTCCATTTCATCGCAGGCAAACTCCTAGAGCCTCGCAGAAACAAAAAAATACAAAAAGCGGCGAATCAAACGTACGATAGGCTTCCAGCCTGTCGAATCAAACGTACGATAGGCTTCCAGCCTGTCGTACGGGTGTTTCCACGACATCACGCCGCCTGTTTGCTTTTCATGACCGGCTGGAAGTTCATCGCATAAAGGGTCGCCGCCCCGCAGTGATGTTCTCGAATGTAACGTGCATGTTCCAGTGCGTTCTGGCGGTACTCCGGCAAGTCTTCCAACATGGTTTCCAGACGGTCCGGCAGTTCCCGTGCATCTCGGTAAATCCAACCGATCGGCCGTGGGGCGGATCTCACCTGTTCACTCAGCCAACATCCCTCGGGAACGATGACTGGTATGCCGCGAACCATCATCTCCAATAGCACTCCGCTGCACCGGGCGACGTACCGACGGGGATCGTAAAGGAACAGTCCAATGGAAGCACTGTCGATCCAGCGGTGATAGGCCTCGTCGCTCAAGTTGCCAAACTGACGCTCGATAGCGGGCAAGCGTTCACGATCATCACAAAGATCAAGGGAAGACTTTGGGAGGTACCGTTGCCAGCGTTTCTGCGGCAACTGCATCGACCATTGCAACCTTCCGGGCCGGAGAAAACGCTCATCAAGACCGGCGATCAGATTACGAATCAAGTCGCGACCCTTCTCGACTCTCGGGATACCGGCCAATACGATCTTTGGGCGGTCGTCTCGGTCCGTGCCGTCAGCAATAAATTTCGAACCAACGCAGGGACGTTCTCGAGTCGGATAAGGAACGGCCCTCGCGGACACGCCGACGCGCACGAGTTGATCCGTCAAGGCAGCTGTTGTCGCATGAATCGTAACGTCGTGACCCTTCATTTGCTGCAAACACTGATTGACCTGGAAACCGAATTCCTGCGCCCGGCGACCGACCGTTTGATCGTAGATGGCAAAATGAAACAGCACGTGAATTCTGAGCTTCGGCGAACGCGAAGCGAAGGGCTCCTGCTTCAGGGCTCGAGCGAGAGCAAGCATTTGAAAGTCACTGCCTGTGTTGACCACGACTGCATCATCCGGTCCCGGATCAAAGCGAACCACGGCCGAATGAAACGTGTTCGCCCAGACGCTGATCATGCGTTCGGGCTGTCGTGATTTCTTTGCAACGGCATCACGCAGACGTTGAAACATGGCTCGCGGCGAAACTCCCTCTGGAGTGGTCTTCTCTGCCGCCCGCCGACAACTCGAATTGCCATCAACACCCAGCGACCAGTGCTCCATCCGCCGAACGCTGAATTCAGGGAAAATTGGGAAAGCAAGCTTTGATTGGGTTGGGTTCCAACGCGAATCGTCATGCCCGCATTCGTTCGCAAGCCCTCGGTTGGCAATCAAGCTGGGCTGAAAACCGAGTTGCCGGGCACCATCGGCGAGCAGGCTGGCAAGTTCCAGGTAGTGCCCGCCTACACTGCGGACGTTGTCGTCGACGAAGAGAATACGAGGCATCGCAGCGGGAGATGGCGGG
>JBCBOO010000418.1:0-3739 GCA_039821235.1 Planctomycetota bacterium | reverse complement strand
GGGAGCTGCTGCGAGAAGTACGACGCAAGTACTTTCACACCGAAGCCGGTTATCAAGCGTCCGTGTTGCTCGCGCAAAATGAACTCAACTTGGGGCATCCACTCGCGGCCTCGTTACTTCTCGATGAAGTCGTCTTGTCGTCGCAGGCAACGTCAATGATGGGCGATGGGGTGATTGCGCTTCATCGGGTCGCGTGTCGCTTAGCCGGTCGTTCGCTGCCGCGTTCCAGCGCTGGAGCGAAGACGCAAGTGGTCACGCAGTCGGATCCGAATTTGGATGAGGAATCGGAAGCGGTTTCTGATTGGCGGGTCTGGATTGACCAACGCTATGACATCATGCGGGACGACTCGGTGAGTCGGTCACGCGACTATCCATTCCTGGGTGGCAATGCCGCGCGAAACGAAACCGCCGAAGGGCAGATGCCGATTTCCACACCGAGGTGGATGTTGGAAACGACGACCACGCCCTTGGAGTCGGAGATGCTTCGCCGGGCCGCCGGCGAGCTGGCGTCGAGCGGTCGTTTGATTCCGCCGAGTTGGACACCGATTCGCGTTGGCGGACAGCTCCTGATGCGGACGACGGATCGACTAAGAGGCGTTAACTATTCCACCGGCAAACGCGTGTGGGCGCATCCCTTTGCCGAGATGAGCCGAGCCGAAGAGCCTTCACCTGTGATGCTCGGACGCGTTCCCGAGGAACCCGAAGAGCGGCTGAAGCGAAAGGTCTGGAATGACTTGCCCTACGGACAACTTTCAAGCGACGGTGAGCGAGTCTTTCTGCTCGAAGATCTCTCGCGTGCACAGATACTGCAAATGAACGGCTGGGCGGGCGTGCGGAATGTTCGTCCCGCCGAAGCGGGCAAGAATACACTCGTCGCGCTCGAGCTTCCCACGGAAGGAAAGATGCTTTGGAAACTCGGCCAGGAGTCCACGGTCGAGAGTGAGTTGAACGAAGCGTTCTTTTTGGGACCGCCCCTTGCCATCGATGGTTCTCTTTACGTTCTGTGCGAGTTGACCGGCGACATTTTGCTGGTGTGCTTGGATCCCGCCACGGGAGCCACCCGGTGGAAACAGCAACTGTTGGCCATCGAAAGCACCGGGATCGAGAGTGATCCGATCCGGCGTGTCTCCGGTGCCATGCCAACCTACCACGAAGGCGTTTTAATTTGCCCGACGGGTGCCGGCGCAACGGTCGCCGTCGATTTGGCAGATCGGATGCTGCGCTGGGGCAACCTCTACCAGCGGCGCTCGGCCGAGTCGGCGATGTTCAACACGATGAACAATAACAATCGCGAAGACCTCTTTGAACGATGGCACAATGCCAATGCGATTGCGTCGGGA
Organism: Planctomycetota bacterium; assembly: GCA_039821235.1. Classification (GTDB taxonomy): domain Bacteria; phylum Planctomycetota; class Planctomycetia; order Pirellulales; family Pirellulaceae; genus Stieleria. The sequence goes on along the minus strand of JBCBOO010000418.1, from coordinate 2,399 downwards.
ACCGATGTTTTGGTCACGCCCGTGGTCGCGGACAACCTCTACTGTTTTGACCTGGTGACCGGCAAACGGCGTTTTAATAAAGCTCGTGACAAAGCCTATTACCTTGCCGGAGTGCGTGACGAGGCGTTCTTCGTTGTCAGCGGAAAGCAGATCGCCAGCTACTCGATCGAAAAGGGCAGGCTGAATTGGCGCAGCGACGTCGCCATTTTTAACACCGGGCAGCAAGTTGCCGGTCGAGGTGTCTTCGGTGGCGACTCGTATTTCCTGCCGGTAACCGGAAACGAACTGCTGCAGATTTCGCTCGAGGACGGCAGTCTGATCGAACGTCGACGCCCCCAGTTTCCGCTCGGGAATTTGATTGCGGTCGATGGCGAGATTATCTCGCAGAGCCCGACCCATTTGGCGGTCGCTTTCGGACAGCAAACGTTGGGACCCCGTGTTGAGAAAATGCTGTCCGAAGACCCGGATAACTTGGATGCTCTCATTCAAAAAGCACTCTTGATGACGGAGCTTGGCAAACGCCAGGAAACCCTGGAACTGCTTGATCGGGCAAGGGAAATTGATCCGGAAAGCGATGAAGTGCTCACGCTTTCCATCCAGTCCATGCTCGGCGAATTGCGTGAGAACACGACGCCGCCGCCCGGGCTGGAAGAGGAACTGAATCGATTGATTGATATGCCGAATCAGCGATTGGAGTTTCTGGCACTGCGGATCGGTTCGGCGCTCAAGAATCGCTCGCCCGTCGATGCCGTCGACCGCTTGATCGAGTTCTCGTCCGCAATCTTGAAGTGGCCGCCGACTGGATTGGAGGATGAGTTGATCCTTCGCGATCCGACACGAAAGTGCAGCTTGGATAGCTGGCTCGCCGCTCGCGCAGCCGATACACGTGACTTGGCGGTGGAACTGGGACAGCTCGAAGCGGTCCAACAACGGCTAGCGGATCGGGCCGCGACGATGCAAACGGCTGCCAGTAAAGACATCCGAAGCTTCCTCCGGCAGTTCACGGTCTTCGAATTAGGTGACTTGCCTATCACCTTGGCCGATCGAAAACAAATGGAGGGTGAATGGAGCGTCGCCGAACGTGTCTTGTTCGGCCGCCAACGCCCGGCATCGTGGCTCAATCCCAACAGCGCCGAAGCTGCCCCGAAGCTGACGGAAGAAGATCCGGCCTCCGAGGATGAGTCGGCCGTCAAGGAGGAAACAGAAGACTCTCCGGAGGAGGATTCCGCAGAGTCTCCCGGCGAAGATCAAGACGTTGAAACCGAGACCGAGGGGACCCAGAATTCACCGCCAGCAACAGCCGAGATTTCCGTCGAAACGATCGAGCGGATGGCGAAGTTGGCGACGATGTACGACAACGCCGGTTTACCGGAAGATGCAGTCGCCGTGGCAAAGAGCGTGCTATTGGGAACCGAAGCGGATGCGAGTCCGCGTGTGGCTGCGTTGCGTGAGCCGATGGAAGCGTTGGTCGCTCAAGCAAACTTGGACGTGGATGCAACTTCGCTGGAGGGTGAGCAAACGGTATCGTTGTCTTGGCAGACACAACCGAACCGGGTTGCCATGCTGAACAATTTTGGGATCGACCATTCGACGGTTCACGCCGGTCAGTCGTTTGCCGGCTGGAAGATCTTGAACCAAACATCCAATCCTGTCCTGCAAAACCCCTTCGGCTCCGAACTCTCGCTGCCTCGCACTTCTCGCGCGGTCACGCGCCGTCCACCCACTCGGGGAATGATCCTCTCCGGTGGCGTCATGATCTTGCAGCGTCCGGGGCACATCACCGCCGTCAATCTATTCGCGGTAAAGCAGAACCAGATTAATGACGCGATTCTGTGGACAAGAGACTTCGGTGCGGAGGAAGCGGTCGTGTCGTCTCGCAACTCCAGCACGACCATTTTCGGTGACACGATCGAGTCCTATCCGGTCGCGGGGATGGCGGATCAAGAATTTCGAATTGGCCCGGTGCAGGGCGATCAAGTTTACGTTTTGATTTCAGGCGACTTACTGGCACTCGACGTCGTCACGGGGGAAACACTGTGGCGGAATTCCGCGGCACCGTCGCTCGGGTCGATTGTTGCTGATGAACAATACGTCTCCATCGTCACGTATCGTCGTGGAATCGTCTCGGAAGTCACTCGGTTCAATCGGTTTGATGGTGCGAGGGTGGATCAAAAACCCTGGAAGTACGGAAAGCCGTGGGCAAACTCCGAGCGTTTCGTGTTGGCTTATGAAGAAGCCCCCGACGCATCGTCTGCGATCGTTCGGTTGGTCAACCCAATCACGGAGGAGGTTGTGCTGCAACTCGATGATGCGGCGGTTCGAAACCCGCGACGACAAGACCGTTCGCCTGGGATGGGGCGTATCCTACAACAACGGTGGATGGTCTTGTTTGACTCGAC
>JBCBOO010000417.1:0-3763 GCA_039821235.1 Planctomycetota bacterium | reverse complement strand
GCTTCACGTCGTTCCTTCAGATAACGAATCTCTGGGCGGCCCGTTGCCTTCTCGGCCGACGGAACATCCTACGATGGACGTTCCTTCGCTGGGTGACCTCAAAAAGCTGTTTAGCAAGCTGGAAAAGGAAGGCATCAGCACCACCTTCGCGGTCGTGCAAACGCTGATCGCCCTGTGTCGTGACAAGAAGATCGGCAAGTACATGGTTCCGATCGTCCCGGACGAATCGCGTACCTTCGGCATGGAGGGTATGTTCCGGTCTTTCGGAATCTACGCGCACGCGGGTCAGCTTTACGACCCCGTCGATACCAATATTACGGCCTACTATAAAGAAGCTCAGGACGGGCAGATCCTTGAGGAGGGCATCACCGAAGCCGGCTCGATGTCCAGCTTCAATGCGGCGGGAACGGCTTACAGCTGTCACGGGGTCAACATGATTCCGTTTTATATCTACTACAGCATGTTCGGTTTCCAACGCATCGGTGACCTGATCTGGGCTGCCGCCGACATGCGTGCCAAAGGCTTCCTAATCGGTGGCACGGCTGGACGAACAACGCTGAACGGCGAAGGCTTGCAGCACCAAGACGGACACAGCTTGTTGAACGCGATTGCGTTCCCAACGGTGCGGTCTTACGACCCTGCGTTCGCCTACGAAGTGATTGTGATCATTCAACACGGTTTGCAAAAGATGTACACCGAAGGCGAGCAGTGCATTTACTACCTGATGAGCGAAAATGATCCTTACGATCATCCGGCGATGCCGGAGGGTTCTGAGGAAGGTATCGTGAAAGGGATGTACAAGTTCCGCAGCCGTGACGTGGAAGGAGCGAAGGCGCGCGTGCAGTTATTTGGCAGTGGTGCCATTCTCAATGGTGTCTTGGAAGCACAAGAAATGCTGGCCGAGAAATACGGCATTGCGAGCGATGTTTGGAGCGTCACCAGCTACACCGAGCTGCGTCGTGAAGCCGCGGCCTGTGATCGCTGGAACATGTTGCACCCGACCGCCGAGCCCAAAAAGAGCTACTTGGAAGAGCAACTTTCGGGTGTCGAAGGCCCCTTCATTTCGGCCAGCGACTATGTTCGAGCCCTCGGCGAACAGCTCACTCCTTGGGTCCCCGGCGATTACTTTGTGCTCGGTACCGACGGGATGGGACGCAGCGAAACTCGCGAAGCCCTTCGGCGTCACTTCGAAGTCGACGCGGAGTCGATCACGATCGCGACGCTCAGCCGTCTCGCGAAGGCAGGAGTGTTCACACCCGGCGATGTCGAAAAGGCGATCCAAGAACTCGACTACGACGCCGAGAAGATTGATCCCTACTACGCGTAGTAACCAACCCGTTCGTAGGACAGGCTTCCAGCCTGTCATGCAACTTATTCGTAGGACAGGCTTCCAGCCTGTCACTCCGTCAGCGACAGGCTGGAAGCCTGTCCTACTTTTGATTCCTCCACTCCTTCTCGTTTAACTTCACTTCAATATGGCTACCGAAGTCACCCTTCCTGATCTAGGCGACGGCATCGAATCTGGTGACGTCTTAGAAGTCTTCGTCTCTGTTGGCGACGTCGTCAGCGAAGGGCAGGACATCGTTGAAATGGAGACGGACAAAGCGACCGTTCCCGTGCCGTCGTCAACCGGCGGCAAGGTCACCAAGATTTCGGTCAGCGAAGGCGACACTGTGCCGATCGGTGGCTTGTTGATCGAGGTGGAAGCCGAATCCGGATCGGCGGCACCCGCGGCGCCTGCCGATCCACCGCCCGTCGCGTCGGCCCCGGCTGAGTCAAAGCCCGTTGAGCCGAAGCCCGCAGAACCAAAACCGGCGGAACCGATACCTGCTGCCACTCCGCCACAACCGGCCGCACCCGTCGCTGCGACACCGGCTCCGGTTGCCCCCGCACCGGCACCCACGCCGACTCCGGCACCCGTTGCAACCGAGGCAAGCAGTGGCGGAACCATTCCCGCAGGACCAGCGGTTCGTCGGTTTGCCCGAGAGGTCGGTGTCGATCTAAACCGCGTTGCCGGAACCGGTGAGCACGGCCGAATTACACGTGACGATGTTCTGGCCGCCGTTCGGGCCGCCAATCAGTCAGCGGGAACTGCCGCCACGGCGCAGGCGTCTGCCGCCCCCGCTGCAGCACCAACTCCATCACACAGTGGCTCCGCAGTCGAGAAACCGGGCACGCTTGCCGCCGATGACTTTGGCAACATTCACGTCGAGCGGATGAGCAAAATTCGCAAGACGATCAGCAAGCAGATGCATGCGAGTTGGTCTTCCGTGCCACGCGTGACGAACTTTGATGACGCCGACATCACCGAGCTGGAACGGCTTCGCCAAAGCAGCAAGGAAGACTACGCGGCTCAGGGTTTGAAACTCACGACGATGCCGTTCCTGATCAAGGCCGTTGCGACCGCGCTCAAGCATCATCCGGCGATCAACGCAACGATCGACGAAGAGAATGAGCAACTGATTTACAAGGACTATGTCAATGTCGGCATCGCGGTCGATACCGATCGCGGTTTGGTGGTTCCGGTGATGAAGGATGCCGATCGCTTGAGCATCCCAGATACGACGCGTGGTCTAGCCGAAATGGCTGGGAAAGTGCGTGGTGGGCAATTCGGAGTCAACGATCTTCGCGGCGGAACGTTCACGATCAGCAACCTGGGTGCAATTGGCGGCCAGTTTTCCACGCCAATTGTCAATATCCCCGAAGTGGCGATCTTGCTGGTCGGTCGCAGCCGAAAACTGCCCGTCGTGATGCCGGACGATTCCATTCAGCCGCGACTGATGATGCCACTGTCACTGTCCTATGACCACCGGTTGGTCGATGGCGGTACGGCCGCTCGGTTCCTGAATGATGTCATCAGTTACTTGGAAGCACCCAGCCGACTGCTTCTCGCATTCTGATCGAATTGCGTGAGCAATTCTCTGCAGCTGCGTTTCGAAGCCAACGTCAAACGCGAGTCGCCTGATCACCGCTCAGGTGATCGCGATCCGCTCGCGTTCGAGCTTGAGAAACTGCGAGACGACTGGGCCCGGGAGCATGCCGTCGATCGTGAAGATCGTGCTCAATTCACGCCCAACTTGCCCGGCGAACTTTCGTTTTTCGCCATGCCGGAATGGCTGCTGCTCGCTTATGAGCAGCACCGCGAAGCAAGCGACCTGGGGGATGTTTTTCGCATCGCCAATGGGTTGCACGACTGGGTCGACGCACTGGTCGTCGTCGCACCACAAGTCATCTGCAGCGGCATTGAGTCGGTTTGGAAAGCATGTTGCGACCCGTTTCACAATGAAATGGATCGCGCGACACGCGGCAGCAAGCCCCGGATGTACTTTGCGCCCAGCGAGTGCGACAACGACCACCTGCAATCACTCCGTGCTCGACTAATCGGTGGTGGCTACGGAGACCTCGGTGCGGAATCTCGATTCGCGATGGTGTGCTGTGGGCGGGATGCTGCGACGGAGGTCCGTGCGAATCTGCTGCGCGAGTGGCAAATTGGCATCGAACAAATCCCCGACGATCTGCCGTCACCCAACACCACGTTTCATTGCGGCTCCCAGGACGGCGGTTCCCAGGATGTCACACGAGGTGACGGCGACGCTGATGCGCATTCGAGTCAAGCGATTGCGCAGCAACTGCACTTGCCCAAGAGGCTGGACCAACGCGAATGGATCCTGAGTCCGGCCGGGCTGCTGCCGGCGGCCTTTCTGGGGCTCGATTGCATTCAGCTACTCGTCGGTGCGGCCAATCTGAACGAGCACTTTCTCTC
>JBCBOO010000416.1:0-3776 GCA_039821235.1 Planctomycetota bacterium | reverse complement strand
ACCGATTCGGTCGACCGGCCCCGGAGCGGAGTACCTGGCGGGCGTCGTCGGCGACCTTTGGGGCAAACTCACCGGCCGCGAAGGTGACGTCAACAGCGCAGGGACCGCGATGAGCGGTCAGTTCCACTGGTACGACAGTTCACGTGCCCAACGCGAACTTGGCTATCAAATGCGATCGCCAGAAGAAACCTTGGATGACGCCGCGAAGTGGATTCGCGAGCGATTCATCTTGCCGTCGAAAAAGCCGAATCAGTAGACTCGAATGGTTTGGCTTGCCTCGTTTGGCATCTTTCGTGTCCGACCTTGGCGAAGAAACACGCGAGCGGAAAAGTGGTCAGGTACCGAAAACCAAATGGCCCGAAGGGTGCTTCGCATTTTCGGTACCTGACCCCTTTTCCGCGGCACCCTAAAATTAAAAGTTAACAAACCACGATAGACGTGGGTCGCAACAATTCGAACGGGGAATGCACGGCATGGAACGCACGCTGCGATCACAACTCGTTGGGATACTGCTTTTACTTCCCCTGGTCGGAATGCACGCGCAGCGAGAAGCGTTCGCTCAAGCCACCTCCACAAGTGTCAACTCCGACGAAATCGACTCCTTCACGCGTCCCTTTCTCTTCCGTTCGGCTTCGGCGAAATGGCCCCTGGTTGACGCCGGCCAGCCCTGCAATCTCACCGTCCGGTTGGACGGTCTCAGCGAACACGCCGGTGCAGAACTCACGTGCGTCTTTCGGCTGGTACGTGTGGAAGACGGTCAGGTCGTCGCGCGAGAGCAGACGTCTTGCCAGCTGGATGAAAGCGGCCACACCAAAGACATCGCGTTGCTGGACTTGGCGCCCCCGAGCAGTGGTATCTACGAGATTCGCTGCCGAATGATCCGTCCGGTGGATCCGCTGTGGTCGCGTTTTCAGCGCCGCGAGGAAGAACTCGCATCCGCAACGATGCCATTGATCGTTCGCACCGAAGACGCCGACCCGAGAAACTCGGCAACCAACCATGACTGGTCCGAGATGCAATCGATTGACGAACTCGACTTGGAAACCTGGCAAGCACTGCAGTGGGTCCCCGGCAATGCATCACGATTGGTGCCAAACGTCAAACGAGTCAGCGAGACGATTACCACCCCTCCATGGAAAACCTCCGACAAACCCAACTTGCTAGACGTCACGTTGGCACCAGGAAATGCATTCCTGGGTGGCCTTCCCAAGCAGGAAGCGCACTCGTTTCATGAATTGGTCATTGACTGGCGGCAGGTCACTCCGAGACTCGATGACATTCCGTTGTCGATCCAGTTCAGCCGCTCACCCACGTTCGAGTCGATTGAGACAGAACTGCAGACCGTTGCAACTCGACAACTGGATCTCTCCTCCGGCGGCCTGGCTCCACCGGCACCGATTCGTTCGCTGTACGTGCCTTCTTCATCGCAAATGTATTGCAGGGTTGTGAACCGATCGGATGAGGATGCAATCCAAATCCGATCGGCGCAATTTCGACGATTGATTGCCACGACAAGAACGGTCTCGCAGCCCGACCCCGACGTGCACCAACGGCCCGATGTCACACTCGACGTCCACGACGATACCTGGGTCAATGCCCTCACTGCGGACCTCTCGCAACTCGCTGCACGCGGTGGCTTTCATCCCCTCTCCGTTGCCCTTTACCGCGTCAACGTGGCTTCGGCACGAATTCCAAGTTACGCCCACTGGTTTGGCTGTGATGAAGTGCGAGTTGGCTTTGACCCGGCGGTCGGCGACTTCGGCAAACATCAACGTCTCGCGCAGTCACTCGTTCAACAAACCTGCGCCGCATTCGCCTCGCCGAAGACGCTGGCTGCGAACGTTCCCAAAGCGGCGGTCGTCCCCAAGGCTTTCAAGAACCTCTCCGAAAACCAAGTTCGCCTCGGTCCCCTTCAGGCCGATCCGGAAAACCAACTTGCTCGCCAACTCTTGCGTCGCGCGGCCAATCAAATCGGGGACCAACCTTTCTCGCGTGATGACGTGGAGTCGCAAAAGAACCAGACGATCAAGCTGGTCAGTGAGTCGCTTCCACTCGCATCGACTTCGCACCTCAGTAGTGAACTGAACCAGTTTCGATCGTCCGATCGCTGGACGGAATTGCCGGTATCGAAAACCCATACCGATCCGATGCTGCGATGTTTTTGGTCATCGAAGTCATCCGAAGATTCACCCACCACTGGCTCCATCCTGCTTGTCAACGCGTCGCCCTGGAGACAGCGCGTCGAACTGCAACTGCAAAATGCGCAATACGACTGCCAGTCGCATCCGCTGCAAGCCGATCCGCAAGAGCTTTTGCTCCATCGCAACGGCCGCACCTGTCTGTTGCAGGTCCCGGCGAGTTCGCTGGTTTGTCTCAACGTGATCCAACCTGCCGAGGTCACTCCGTCGTCCAATGGTTGTCCACTGGAGAGCTGGAGGGGGACGATCGCTAATCCTCAGCCAACGATCGCCCTGTGCAAGTCGCTGATCGGAGAGATCATCCGAACAACAGGCTCGCTGGAACTGCCCAAGGACTCCTACACGCACCTTCGCAATGGTGGATTTGAAAGCGACGGGCATGTCGGCATCGTCGGATGGATGCAGACACAGTTTCCCGCGGACGCCGTGGTGATCGATCCGAATGAAGCCATCGAAGGCGAACGCTCGATCCGCATGACCAACAACGAATCCACCAATGGAAGAACGTGGCTGGTCAGCGAGACGATCCCAATCCCAAAAACGTCTCGTTTGGCAATCTCGCTTTCAATCCGAGCCGCCGCGGTGGCAGCCAACTCGACGTCCGCGACCGCCGCACCCGCTCGATCGGCCGTCGACAAGATCGGTTCAAAAAATCCCAACGACAAACCGCCACCGCATCGTGTGCGGATCGCACTGGAGGGTGACCGAGACGGGCAACCCTTCCGCGTCATGGCGGAAATCAACGTCCCGCGCAACGGTCTTTGGCAACCAAGACGGATCGTGCTGGAATCGGATGGATTTGAAAACCGCTCCCCGGAATCGGTACGCTTGACGATCGACAGCCTGTCCGGCGGGACCATTTGGGTGGATGACATCCATCTGCACGAGCACTTTGCCACCGCCGAAGAGCGTGGACGATTGCATGGCGAAGCTTACATGGCAATCCAAGGACTGCGGCGCGGCCAATTGGCGGCAGCCAGCCGGTTGCTCGGGAATCACTGGACCCGATACCTGCTGGAGCAATCGAACTGGACACTTTCGCCGGAAGGCAATGGCACAAACGGCAATGGCACAAACGGCAATAACGCAGTACGGCCAAGTTCGGAAGCACGTCCGGCTTGGGACAGTGCTACAATTGCAAGGCGGGGATCAGTCAACGAGAACGACAACCCGGACGAACGTTCTTCCGCAGAAACGGCTCCCGTGAAGAACAAAGACAGTTCCGCGACGCGCGGGGTTGCCGAGCGTATTCGTGACTGGTTGCCTCGACCCATCCGTTTCTAAGTAGTGAGGGTTCAGTATGTGGAAGCGACGACTCAAATGGGCGTTCGGTGTCGTCGTATTCCTCGGCTGCTGTTTGGTACTCACACTCACCTGGGCCTTTCAACAATCCAAGAAAGTGCCCGAGTTCTACGAACAGGCCATCTCACAAGCTCCGCCCGAAAATGTCGCCGAAATCAGCGAGCTTCTCGAAGCGAACGTGCAACAACTCCATGATGATGCGGTTTCGACCGGCCAGTGGCATGCCACGTTTGAAACCGACCAAATCAATGCCTGGTTGATCGATCAACTGCCGAA
>JBCBOO010000415.1:0-3779 GCA_039821235.1 Planctomycetota bacterium | reverse complement strand
GTGATTGTTGTTAATATGTGTGCTTTTCCTATCTCTTCTTCGCCATGTAATTTTTAAATAAAGCGACTCGCTGATTGCCAACCTGATGCATCGACTCGTCGAAGAAGACGAGGAAGGCAAGCCGGATCAATTCCAAGCCAAGAAGCTACCCTCGTTCAAGGCGATCGAGCAATACCTTCGCAGCGGCGGCAGCTACTGGAAGAAGACCGAAACCGGTTGGTCGATGAGCGGTTTTCTATTGGCCGAATAAGGCCAGGTCTGGTCAAAGACGGTGATCGAGATGCGGCAATCTTCCAAGACCTTTTTGCTGTTACACCTGATCACTGTTCTCATGTGGATGACCGTCGGCTGCGGAACGGACTCGCCGGCGGCGAACCGAACCTGAAGGCGAAGCTTTCTTTGAATCTTATCCTCTGAACATCAAACGTCGCGGTTCGGGCTTCGTCCCAAAGACGATGACCGGGAATTCACCGTAGCTTCACCTGTTCTTCCATTCTTCATGTTGTCAACGCATAATACCGCGTCAGGAAAAACCTGACGATTCTTTACACCGGGCGGTGGTGGCTTTCGTCGCGCGGTTCAGCATGCAGCACAACGAAGGATGATCCCCATGTCGGCCTCTTCTCTGGTCCACGTTGCTAGCGACACCGTCTCAAGCGGTCTTGCACCCCGGCGACATCTTCGGAAGCGCCCCTCCGCAGTGCGATTCGCGGCTGCCCTGGCGTGCTGCGTGGCATTCGTTCTTTTGGAGAACCAAGCCTTGGCACAGGAAGCCAACGAACTTGCTTCGGAGCCTGCGACAGTCGAGGCTTCCCAGCCCGCTTCGACGGGTATCCCGTGGATCGCATACTTGGTCCCGTTCATGGGCTTGGCCGGACTCGCGTTCACGGTTTGGAAAGCCAAATGGGTGAATGAGCAAGAAGCGGGCGATGAAAAGATGTCTCGCATCGCAGCCCATATTTCAGAAGGCGCCCTTTCGTTTTTGAAAGCCGAGTACTCACTGCTCGCCGTCTTTGTCATCGGAGTCGCCGCGCTGCTCGGCTACGCCGGAACGACGCAGGGCGATTCGTCATCGCCTTTGGTGGCGCTCTCGTTCGCCTGTGGTGCCATCTGCTCGGCACTGGCCGGATTTGTGGGCATGACGGTCGCAACCAAGGCAAATGTTCGAACGACACAGGCAGCCCGTTCCAGCCTGGGCCGGGCGTTGGAAGTTGCATTCGCGGGCGGAAGCGTCATGGGCATGGGCGTCGTTGGTCTCGGAGTCCTCGGACTCAGCGTACTGTTCCTGGTGTACGCGTCCCTCTTCGGCATCGAGGGCGAAGCCGGCCTCACCCGCGTGATCACCGTGCTGACGGGATTCTCCTTTGGTGCCTCATCGATCGCATTGTTCGCACGTGTCGGCGGAGGCATCTATACCAAAGCCGCCGACGTGGGCGCGGACTTGGTCGGCAAGGTCGAAGCCGGTATCCCGGAAGACCACCCGCTCAACCCTGCAACCATTGCTGACAATGTTGGAGACAACGTTGGCGACGTCGCAGGCATGGGAGCAGATCTCTTTGAGTCCTACGTCGGCTCGATCATTGGAACAATGGTCCTTGGAGCGGCTTTCTACGGTGTCTTTCAAGCCGGGCAATTAGACAGCTTGTACGGGCTCTCCGCCGTCTTGTTGCCGCTGGTGCTGGCGGGCGTCGGAATCGGAACGTCGATCGCAGGAACGTTCTTTGTGAAGGTCAAGGAAGGCGGGGACCCGCATCACGCACTCAACGTTGGCGAGTTCGGATCGGCAGGCATCCTGCTCGTGCTGACCTATGCGATTATTCGTTTCATGCTGCCGCAAACCTGGACCATCGGCGAAGGCGTCGATGCCTTTGTCTACACCAGCAACGGAGTCTTCTTTGCCATCCTCTTTGGACTCGCGGCAGGGCTCGCGATCGGCAAAGTCACCGAGTTCTACACGGGAACGGGAACGCCTCCGGTCAAGTTCATCGTCCGGCAATCCGTTACCGGCTCCGCAACAACGATCATCGCCGGTGTCGGCGTCGGCATGATGTCTACGGCACTGCCCATCCTGATCATCGCTGCGGCCATCATTGGGGCCTACTCGATGGCCGGACTCTACGGCATCGCCATCGCGGCCGTTGGAATGCTCTCCAACACGGGTATCCAACTGGCAGTCGATGCCTACGGACCGATCTCGGACAACGCGGGAGGCATCGCCGAAATGTCTGAGCTGCCCAGTGAAGTTCGCGAGCGAACCGACAAACTCGACGCCGTCGGAAACACCACCGCGGCCATCGGCAAGGGATTCGCAATCGGGTCCGCGGCATTGACGGCACTCGCGCTCTTCGCCGCCTTCATCACCGCCTACAACGCGACGCATCCGGAAACCCCGATCGAAGCCATCAGCGTAACCAATCCCTTTGTGATGGCATCGCTGTTCGTCGGCTCCATGCTGCCGTTCTTATTCTCGGCGCTCTCCATGAACGCCGTGGGCCGCGCAGCAATGTCGATGATCGAAGAGGTCCGGCGTCAGTTCCGTGAGATCCCTGAGTTGAAAGGTGCACTCGCCGCCATGAATCGCAATGGCGATGCCGAGTTCGAAACATGGCCCCAGGAAGATAAGGAAGCCTTTCAAGCGGCGGATAAGAAAGTCGAGTACGGCAAGTGCGTCGCGATTTCCACACGAGCTTCGATCCGCGAAATGATCGTGCCGGGTCTGGTAGCAGTGCTCGTTCCGGTCGCGTTCGGATTTGTCCCGCTGATGATCGGAATGGACGGCAACACCAATGCGTTGATGCTTGGAGGTTTGCTTGCCGGCGTAACCGCGAGTGGAGTTCTCATGGCACTCTTTCAGTCCAATGCTGGTGGTGCCTGGGACAACGCAAAGAAGATGATCGAATCCGGCTTTGAGGTAAATGGTGTGATGTTGACCAAAGGAAGTGACGCGCACAAGGCGACCGTCGTAGGCGACACGGTAGGCGATCCATTCAAAGACACCTCGGGCCCTTCGCTCAACATCCTGCTCAAACTAATGAGCGTGGTCGCACTGGTCATCGCCCCCCTGATCTGATCAAGGCGACAGAACCCAAACCACCACTTTCTCCCCTCGGGGAGAAACGACGCGCTAAAGCGTCAAAGAGGGGCTACGCGAGTCACCCATGGAAAGCTTTTCTTCTGCGTTGGCGTCCGTCGACTTCACTTCGACGCGATGCCATCGACCACGGTTTGGGTGCTGAGCCTCAGGCCGTGGAGTTGGTTTGAGGTGAACGCTGGCTAGAGTGGCCGGCACACCGGAACGATGTGGAAACTGATCCACTCATGTAGACTACTTCTCTGTAGTAAACGCACATCGGACGGAACGACCGGTGTCACCCAAACCAACCACGTTATCCGCTCCGAGTTTCGCGTGGCATCCCACAACACACTCATTGAAGCTGCGTTGGAGTCTGACGATCCTGCCGGCCAATTGCGTGACGTGGCAGTGCAACTCAAACGCGATGGTGTTTCTCAACGCGCCATTTACGATCTGTTGGACGCGTTTCGTGCGCGGCTATCTGACGGCGAACAATCGGGCTACGACCCAATTCTTGACACGATGGACCTAATCGTCGGATGGTGTTCATCAGACCGCGCGATATTCGATGGTCCAATCCCAGACAGCGGCGATTCAGGCTAAAACGTGCCGCTGCGGGCGGATACCATGGTTTTTACGCTGTGGCCTTCGGCACACCTTCGATGTATGGCAACGGGCCATGGCCTTGGTACAATTTCCGTAGTTC
>JBCBOO010000414.1:0-3784 GCA_039821235.1 Planctomycetota bacterium | reverse complement strand
TTCCGGGTCCCTACGCCTTTGAAAGTCATCAGCAGAGCGGGCGGAGGAATCGCCAACAGGATGACCGCTTGGCAAGAATGGGGCTTGAGCCGATGGAGCAAGTTCGTTTTCAAGTGATCCAGCATCCTTGGAGATCGTGCCAACCTCAGTGGCCGAGCTCAACTCGGTGGTTGAACCCATCTGGCCAGTTGAATGGACGGGTTCCGAAGTGAGCTCCGCGCTCGCTTGGTCTTCCGACACGCCGGTTCGAGTGCCGGAGTCAGGTGGGATGACGGGTTGTTTGGCAGAATCGCCCTCGATCCGCGCGGACACTTCGTCGTGCTCGCCAAGTAGCGAACGAACTTCCTCGTAAAGCTCTTGATCTTCCCCGCACTGTTCCTGAAGGAATGACTCTTGTTGACCACGCGGTAATTCATCGGCCGCCAAAAAGAGTTCGCGAATTTTCGCATAGCGATCCGCGTTCATCATGACGGTTCGGAAATCGAGCCTTCGCTGTCGAATCCCTCTTCGCGTCTCAGCTCACGCCGCATCCAGGCCCGGCTCATCGCCCATTCCTTCTCTACGGTTCGAAGACCCAGTTTCATTTCGGCGGCGATTTCACGCATCGTCATGCCACCAAAGAAACGAAGCTCAACAATCTTGGCTTGCCGAGGATTCAACTTGGTCAGCTGGTGAAGCAGCTCGTCGAGCGCGACGACATCCTCATCGCGGCTCAACTCAAACGTGACGTCATCGTGCAGCTGGCGACGTTCCCATCCGCCCCCACGTTTGAGCGATTGGACTTTCCGAGCGTGGTCGACCAAAATCCGTCGCATGACCGTCGCACCGATCGCGAAGAAGTGCGTCTTGCCCTGCCAGTTGATCCTCGAATGATCCACCATCCGCATGTAGGCCTGGTGGACCAACGATGAACTGCTGATCCGATGACGAAGGGGTTCGTTCTGCAAAAACTTACCGGCAAGTCGCCGCAGATCATCGTACATCACCGAAAAAAGGCGATCGGTTTCGCCTTCACTGCCGTCTTGGCTTTGGCTCAACATTTCGGTGACGGAAGTCATGACGAATCGTGTCAGAACACGCCTCTGGATGACCGCAAAAGGGGAGTGCCTAGAAGGCAGCGACAAGTCACCTGAGTGTACCCGAATGCCGAACGGACATGTCGCCTGGTCGCTGGATTTTCCATGTCGAATCTTATCATCTCTGCGTTCCGAGTGCCTTGGCGTTCCAAGATGGTCATCAGATGTTTAGATTAAGGCGTTGAGCGTTCCGTCCTACAAAAATCGTCGACACCCGACATGCTGATCGATTCCCATCACCATCTCTGGCAATACTCCAAAGAACAGTACCCTTGGATCGGTCCGGAGATGAGTGTTCTGGCCAGAGACTTTTGGGTCGAGGAGCTGAGATCGCTTGCGGACGAAAACCGGATGGATGGATTCGTAACGGTGCAGGCTCGTCAGTCTCTCGCTGAGACAGAAGTGCTGCTCGCATTGGCTGAGGATGAACCGCTGATAAAGGGTGTTGTTGGTTGGCTGGACCTGCGTTCCCCCGAACTTCCGGCACAGCTGGATCGCTTCGGAAGTGCCGCTAAACTGAAAGGTGTTCGGCATGTTGTCCAGGACGAGCCCGAGCTTGACTTCATCCTCGGCGACGCCTTCCAACAGGGCGTCGGGCAACTATCGCAATACGACTTGGCGTATGACATCCTCATCTTCGCAAAGCAACTGCCCGCTGCGACAAAGTTTGCCGCTGCACACCCCAACTTGAGACTCATCGTCGATCACATTGCCAAACCCACGATCGACGGTCCGGATGTCGACCCGATTTACTCGCGTCTGATGCGAGAGCTCGCTTCGCTGCCGAATGTGACGTGCAAATTTTCGGGTGTAGCAACCGAAGTCGTTGGAGACTGGAACATCGATTTGGTGCGCCCCTACTGGGACCTGATGCTTGATGCATTCGGGCCGTCAAGGTTGATGTTCGGTAGCGACTGGCCGGTTTGTTTGTTGAAAACCGAATACTCTCGCTGGCTGGACGTCACGCGGGAACTCACTGCAACGCTCAGCGAAACGGAACAGCGACAGTTCTACTCCGAAACCGCTCAATCTGCCTACAAGCTTCAGTAGCCCCGCCCGTTTGCGGGACAGACACGACGATTCCAGTTCCCCACTTCCGCCAACTTCCTTCCGCCAACTTCCTTCCGCCAACTTCCTTCCAGCGCGTTTCCCTATGAAAGCCATTCAAATCGCTTCCGTCAAAGAGCTCAAGGCGATTGACATTGATTCCCCCGGATCACCAGGACCCGGGCAGGCACTTGTGCGTACGCACCGGATGGGAGTCTGCGGGACCGACGTGAGTTGCTACCTCGGTAAGTTTCCTTTCTTCGATTTCCCTCGCATCCCCGGCCACGAACTCGGCGTCGAAGTCCTCGAGGTTGGCGAAGGAGTCACCAATGTTGCTGCGGGCGATCGTTGTAGCGTGGAGCCCTACATGAACTGTGGTACATGCTACGCGTGCCGGCGCGGCTCGACCAATTGTTGCCAGAATCTGAAGGTCATCGGTGTGATGACCGACGGTGGGTTGTGCGAGTCCTTCTTGGTCCGCGCGGACAAACTTCACTCGTCCAAGAAGCTCGCCTATGACCAACTGGCGCTCGTCGAAACGTTGGCAATCGGTTGCCATGCGAATGACCGGGCGGCTCCGGCACCGGGCGATCACGCGTTGATCATCGGAATGGGTCCGATCGGTTTGGCAACCCTTGAGTTTCTTAAGCTGACCGGTGCCATCATCAGTGTCATGGACATGAACGAATCGCGGCTGCAGTTCGTTCGCGATCATTATGGCGTCGAGAACACGATTTTGTTCAAGGGCGACGGCACCGAGAAAGAGGCAATCACAAAGGCGACCGACGGCGACTTTTATCAGACCATTGTGGACGCGACGGGCAATCGTCATTCAATGGCGTCCGCGCTGGATTTGCTGTCTCCGACCGGACGACTTGTGTACGTGGGGATCACGACCGACGAAATTACTTTTCGCCACCCCACGATGCACAAGCCCGAGGCAACCATCCTTGCGTCGCGGAATGCACTCCCGGGTGACTTCACTCGCATCATCCAACTGATCGAGCGAGGGTTGATCGATACTGTACCATGGATCACTCACCGAACCGATTTAGATCACGTGGTCGACGAGTTCGAATCGTACACCCGACCCGAGACCGGAGTGATCAAAGCCGTGATCAACGTTAGCGAGTGATTTGTGTTGCCTGATCGTCAACCACGCCGGTCGCTTTCCGACCACTCGGACGGTTGCTGATTGAGTTCCCTTTTTATTGGGTGCCGCTCTTGCCACCAAGCAGAATTGGCGCGGGACTTGCACCGATCGTCTTGAAATTAAAGGATTACAACCGACCGACACGATCGCTTTTCGATGTCTGGTCATTGGATCAAGACTTTCTTTTTGAGGAATCAGATTGACTCCATCACTTTCTGATCTTGGATCCGAAGAAGATTCGTCCGGCGGCGATCAGGGTGTTGGCTCACCGCCCGATGATCAGCTACCCTCTCGAGCCGCTTCTTCGGTCGTCGTGAAAGGACGCCCTCTCGTTTTCGGCGAGATCTTGTTCGACGAGTTAACCGATGGACGTTCCGTGCTCGGCGGCGCTCCATTGAACGTGGCGTGGAACCTTCACGGCTTTGGCTGTGAGCCTCTGCTCGTCTCCGCGTTGCTCAAGCGAATCGATCGCGCGGTCCCCGGGGCCATCGGTGCCAATCGCGGAGAC
>JBCBOO010000413.1:0-3810 GCA_039821235.1 Planctomycetota bacterium | reverse complement strand
CTTCAGTCGCAAATTCGCACGAGCCTGCTGGCTTAATTCGATCGACTGGCCCGCTTCGTGACCTTCGTGATCATGTCCGGCATGGTCGTCTTCGCCGTGGTCATCGTGTTCGCCGGGTCCATGATCGTGACCCGCGTGCGGATCGGATTCATCGACTGGCGTGGAGACGAGGCCAAGTTGTTGTGGATACTCGGTGAAGGCGAACGCGCCGATGACGATTGCGACCGCCATCGCAAGGACGGTCAATACGGAGCCGCGAGGGCGCACCAGCCAAGCTTTTAGCGTTGACATGCAGAACCATTGATAATTGAAGAGTTTGATTGCTGACCGGAAACGCAAGGTGCGTTCCAGACGATGGAGCGATTGATTCAATCAGTGTTCAGCGAGCGCGCAAACGCTGAGCAGAAACACCAATGATCAATCAGCAATCCTTAATCAAATGATCCACGTGCAGAGAGAAGCACAGTGGGAAAGAGAGTCCGTCGCGACCCGCAGCGATCGCCGATTCAAGTGCCTAGTCGATAGCGAATTGACGAAGTTCATCATTGGATCGTGCTCGTAGGTCACAAACGCGACCAACGGAGCATCAATGATGAAGACGACATCGCTCGAAGGCACAAAGCTGCATTCGACGACGCCGTGGCACCCCGGATGATTCCCATCACAAGGTTGCGACTCACAAGCACAACACGGAGCCGCTAACTCGATCGCATCGTGGATCGACTTGACCGTCTCTTCTTCACCCGAGCAATCATGGTTGTGATCATGGCCGCATGGGTGAACTTCATGGACACTTGGTGAATCAGCCGCTGAGCAAGTGTGCTGGCATCCATCGTGGTCGTGATGTCCACACGCGGCTGCATGATGCAGCGAACACCCGAAAATCAGGTGCAGCAATAATGCAGCGACGGTGGTGAGACGACAAACGACAGGCACAGAAAATTCCTTAGGGTACGCTACACGATTAGTATCGGTTGATACGATCGAAACGACCAGACCAGTCCAATCAGATTGCCAAACTTTCGCCAGAGTGCCCATCTTCTGGCGTTCGCACTGCGGTGTCATCACCGGCTCAAGGTCACTAGCAGGCCCTCGATCTCGGCCGCGGCTTGCTTGGCTTGACCAGCGGCATCCAAGACGTTCAATCGCGTCGTGAAAAGCGTTCGTTGAGCCGTCAAAAGCTGTAGGAAGCTGGTTTCGCCAATATCAAACGCTTCCAGCGACAGCTTGTAAGTTTCTTCCGAAGTCGGCACGACGGATTTCTGCAAACGCTCGTAACGCTGCAATGCGACTTTGTAGCGACCGACGGATTCGGCGAGTCGGGATTCTAGGCTGAGCTGCGTGTCTTGGATTGCTGCAGACGCAGCGGCGATGTCGGCGCGGGCACTGCGGATGTTGCCCTGATTGCGGTTGCGAATGGGAAGCGGAACGCTGAAGCCAATGACCGCAAACGTGTCGTCCGTAGCGGCATCGACACCAACACCGACGGTGCCCGTCACGTTCGGCGTCACTTGAGCACAGGCTAGCTGCAACGACCATTTGGCTCGCTCAAGTTCCGATCCGGCACGCAATAGTTCGGGGCTGTTCGCCGAGATTTCGGTCAGCAGTGCTTCCCAAGGTGCGGCAGTTAGATCGTCATCTACATTGCCGCTAAGCGGCCCTGGTGGCAGTTCTTGCATCCCCACAGCCGCAGCAAGTGTTCGCAGGTTGGCTTGCAATCGCGTTTGAGCGTTTTCCGCTGTGATCCGCGACTGCTCGGCCTCGACACGAGCCTGCAACAAGGCGATCTTGGAGACCTCTTCGGCCTCTAACAAGGCGGTCACTGACTCGATCGACTTTTCGGCGAGTTCGACTATCTGGTAGGCAATCTTGGCTCGTTCTTGAGCAACGACAGCCGCTGCAAATGCAGCACGAACGCGAGTCAAAACGCGAAGCTCAGCAACCTGCAGTTCAGCTTGTTGTTTTTGAATCTCTCGGGCCTGGACTTGCTGTGCGATCCCCAGTTTGTTGGCCGTGACGAACTGCTGAGACAACTGCACTGAATGCAGGCCGCTTGCACCTTCGTTACCCACCTCCTCGGATTGATATTGAAGCATCGGATTGAACGGCAAACCGGCTTGGACGTACTGCCCGCGAGTCGATTCGACGCGGGCACGAGCTTGAGCAATGGCTGGATGCGAACCCAACGCCATCGACTCGATCGACTGAAGCGTCAATCCAGCGGGTTGCTCAAAACTATAGGAATACTGGTCCTGAATGACCGGCTTGTTGTCAACCGTCTCGTTCGCCGCGTCCAGAGCCATCGCGTCGCGAAGAGATGCCGGATTGTTGGAAGAGTCACCAACATAAGAATCTATATCACTAAGCTCGACGTCGAATTCACTGTCGAGAACTTCAACCTGGAAGTCGTCAGCATCACCATCATCAGTGAACGCGACCGTCCTGACGGCAACGGGCTGTTCGACAACCTGCGTCTGTTTCGCTGTAGAGACGTAAGCCTTGGACGTCGATTGAGCGAAATGCTGCCCAACCGACTGGCAACCACTCGTGAAACCCAAAGCCGCCAAAAGCAACAAGCGTCTTGCTCGCCGCCGGCGCGTACTGGTCCTATCGTTCGCGATCACCGCGTCCTCCTCCATGAAAATACAGACCAGCCCGCTTGTTCCATCGGTTCATCAGCACCGAAACATCAGGCACAAACCCCACGACCAAACGTGAAACGCGAGGCGAAGTACCGGCTGTAGGGATTACGGTGGTAGGCCAGCCGCTTTCTATGTGTAGTTGATGAAGTCTGTCCATGTTTCGATTTACCGGCCTAGCGTTTCCTGCCGGACGTCTGTCAAGATTCTTATTCCGCCGCGAACCACGACGGCGGCGATCAGGATGCCGATGATGAGGTCGGGGATTTGCGACCCGCTGAGCTTCACGATCAAGCCGGAGATGATGACGCCGATGTTGGCGATGACGTCGTTGGCCGAGAAGATGTAGGAGGCGCGGAAGTTGACGTCGCCGCCTTTGTGCTTGGCAATCAGACGCAGGCAAATTGAATTGGCGATCAGTGCGACGACACCCATGCCCATCATCGCCAGTCCAAAGGGTTCTCCACCGCTGAGGAATCGACGGGCGGCTTCGATCAGAACACCGACGCCCAAAATCAACTGCAGCACACCGCTGGCAGTGGCCGCGCCGCGGCGGATGCGGGCTGCTCGGCCGACGGCATACAGACTGATCGCGTACACGCTGGCGTCAGCCAACATGTCTAGCGAGTCCGCAATCAGGCCCGTCGAACCGGCAACGATCCCGACGACGATCTCCGTCAAGAACATCGCCGCGTTGATAACTAGAACAACGCGCAGCGTGCTCCGCTGCGCGTCGTTCTCGGCTTCCAATTCGCATCCGCAATCGGCCAATCGTCTATTCCGTCGGTTGAGGTGGTTGCTCACCGAACTTGGCTTCGTAGCGAGCGGCGAACTGGGTGAAGTTGTCCGGATTGCAGGTGAAGCATTGCGATTCCGGGCGATTGTGTTCGTCACACCAGTCGCCTTTCTCTTTAAAGTCGCCGACTAAGCTGGTGTCGCACAAAGGACATTCTTCTTCGGGGACGCCATGTTCGACGCACCACCAACCGCTGTGATCCCCCGTCGACACTTCGGCAACCGGCTCTTCCGTCACCGGGGCGCCATCGCTGCCGCAGCCCGTCACTCCGACGAACAACAATGCAGCAACCGCAAACGACATTCCATAGATCAAACGCATTTCATTTCCTTTGTGTAGAGACTTCTCGTTTCGTTCCGACCCCGAAACGTTCGG
>JBCBOO010000412.1:0-3821 GCA_039821235.1 Planctomycetota bacterium | reverse complement strand
CCCCCCCCCCCCCCACCTCTTTAACCTCTTCCGGCGACCCCCGTTTTCTCCCCAACTGACCACTCTCTTTCCCGACACGCCGCTCGTCCGTTCTCTCACGACCGAAACGGTTGGTGAAGGACCAGCCTTCTACCACACTTCTGATCGTGAGATGAAACGCATTGGTTCGTCCAACTCCCGGCTCGAACGACAACTCGAATGCGAGCGGGCCAAGGACTGCGAGCCACCGATCCAACGAACCGCTGCAACACGGACGTATTTACAATCGACCTTAACTTGGTTCGCACATCATGTGGGCAGTGGCGGATACTCCATCAACATGTTGTTTGCCGATGGATCCGTGCGGACGTTCACCGATCTGAACGGTGATCTCTACCTGAATCCAGGTTTTCCGATCCCGAGAGATCTCACCGAAGAGGATTATCTTCGTATCGGTTACCGAAGCGGTGAAGTCGAATTGCCTCGCGCCGAAGTCTTCAGCGGCGTCTTCCTAGCACCCAGCACGCTGAAGGGAGTCTTTGAAGACTGAAGCAATGGGCGATCAATTATCGTCGCCGATCGGCTCCGTCCGATCGATTTTGACACGGTTTCCATCGGGCGGAGCCGATGGGCGACTTTTAGTAACACGCCAGTTCTTAATCGGCCGTTCCTAAAGGTCGTTCTTGAGTCAACCAGCAACGATTTCCGACAGCGTGGAAACCGCCGTCACCGAGCAACGGGTGTGGAGCCGTTCCGCATCGCAACTCTCCCCCACGAAGACTTTCACGTCACCGGTGCGGAAATCGGACAAATCCACATCTCCGAGGCATCGCCATTCTTTCTCTTCGGTCCAATCGTAGGTTTCACCGCGAGCTTGAAACCGATAGGCATCGGCATCCGGCAGTTCGCGCCTCCTCTGTTTAGGGCCATAGATCACCGGCGCAATTCCGCACTGAGTCGCCGCAGACTTGCGGATTGCGATTCCGTAGGGTTCGCAGTCCCAGCGATGCAAGTGTGGTCGAAACTTCCGCCTGCCAAGAACGTTTTGAAGCGAGTCGGCTGAGAAACAAACGACGCGAAAGCGAGTGCGGCTTACAACATGGTTTCCAATCAGCCGATTCATTCGAAGAATGCGATGCAGCGATCCAAGCGGTGATCTCTGCAACTCGAGAGGATTGGTTTCGTCTGCCAAAAGTAACTCGTCGCGGTAGCCTTCCGTTGATTGCCCCGGCCACGGTCCTGAGCAGCCGCGTGTGCAATGAATCAACCATTCGTCCTGATCAAACACCCAATCATCCGCCACTTGGGCTTTCCACGTTCCCTGCTCATCGCTTTCATTCCACTCCAGGAATGCCCGCCCGACCTCGGGGGAAGCGGCCGTTCGTCCATGATGTCGATACCAACCCACCGCACCCTGGTCCATCAAACGATGGAGGGGGCGTTTCATCTGATCGGCCAGTGTCGGGTGAACGGCGATGCGTGTTTGAGGTGATGCGTCAGTTTGCAGTCGCTTGCCAATCGCAGAAAACAAACGGCCGCGAGCACGCACGTAAACACAGTCCACTCGATCTGCCAAGAGCACGACGAATTCATCTCGACGCTCGTCGGCCCCGAACGGCAAATGAAGTTCTCGAAGAGGATGTTTGCCCGACGTCTCTTCGATGCTTTTTCGCTCCCGCCCCAAATGCAATCGAACCATGGGGACGCCGAAAAGAACCGACGCACGTGCCACCCAAGGTTCAATTGCCGAACCGGCAGCCACCAGTAACGATTCCCCGGAAGCCTTCGCTTCCAGTACAGAACGGCTAACATAACGCGCCACCGCGACATGACGTGCAACTTCGTGCCCGAGATGACTACATACGATGGCGCGAAGCGGAACGCTGCCGAGCAGTCTGATCGAGTCCTGGAGCATGGCCCCCGTCGCGTCGGCGTTCTCGGTGGGCATACCAAAACCGCCTTCCAGCAATCGCTTGCAGCGGCTTGCTTCCACGTCGCACGTTTGTGATTCCAAGATCGCCATGAGTTGCCCCCAGGATTACGGAAACCAATTCCTGCGAGCTTAGCGGTTACACTGGCGGTCGTGGCCCTTCAAAACATGGCACTTTCAAGAAAAACAGATGCAAGCAAATCGAATTCGCATTGTTTCAATCGCCTGGATCTTCATTTGCGTGCTTTCATTGCAGACGCAACACACCCAGGCTGCCAAGCCGAATGTGGTCTTTTTCATCGCCGACGACATTAGCTGGAATGACTACGGGTGCTACGGAAATTCGGCGGCACGAACACCGGCGATCGATCTGCTGGCCAAAGGAGGCATCCGCTTTGACCGTGCCTATTTAACCGCGAGCAGTTGCAGCCCCTCGCGCAGCAGCATCATCACGGGGCGCTATCCGCACAATAATGGCAAAGCGGCCGAGTTACATCAAGCGATCCCGGGTCACCTGCCTTGGTTCCCCGAGTTGCTCAGAGAGGCGAATTACTACACCGCACTCTCGGGCAAGAACCACATGAAGTCCTCGGGCTCAACACCGCGTCCCGTCGCGTTTGACCACATCGATTCTGGAAGGATCAAAGGGGACAGCAGCGGCTCGGCCAATTGGGTTCAAGTCACTCGAGATCGCCCCAAGGACAAACCGTTCTTTTTTTGGTTTGCGTCTTACGATGCCCATCGCGGCTGGGACGCTGACAAGCAATGGAAAGATGAGTTCGGTCCCATGCATCGCGCGGAAGGCGTTATTGTCCCGCCCTTCTTGGTCGACGATTTGGCAACACGAACCGATTTGGCGTCCTACTACAACGAGGTCACACGGTTCGACTATCGGATCGGTGAAGTCGTCGACGAGCTGAAGCGTCAAAACGTGCTTGACGACACGTTGATCTTTGTCCTCGCAGATAACGGCAGGCCTTTCCCGCGAGCAAAAACTCGCGTTCATGATTCGGGAATGAAGACGGCGCTCGTCGCCCATTGGCCGAACGGCTTGCAATGGAACGGAGCATCGCAGCAGCTTGTCAGCGTCATTGACCTTGCCCCGACGGTACTTGGGATCGCCGGCTGCGACATGCCCGAAACCATGCAAGGCGTCTCGATGAAACCCCTGTTCGTGACACCTGAAAACAGTGTTCGAAGCGTCGCTTTCTCGGAACACAACTGGCACGACTACGAAGCTTTCGGCCGCAGCATTCGTCGTGGAAACGATTTGTTGATCTTCAACGGCCGCCCTTCACTCGCTTGGCAGGGACCGGCCGATTCGGTTCGCAGCGATTCGCATCAGCAACTCCTGCAGAGACGCCAATCAGGCGAACTCACAACGGCTCAAGCAGACGTGTTCCTCAGTCCCCGACCGACAGTCGAACTTTACGACACGCAAGCCGATCCGTTTCAGCTGAACAACTTGGCCGGCAAGCCGGAGCATGCGGAACTCGAAGAGGAACTGGTCCGTCTTTTGGAACAATGGATGAAAGAAACCGGTGATAGCGTCCCCGATTCTCTCACGCCCGATCAGTTTGATCGTCAATCGGGAGACCGATTACCCAAGGACTCATTTGAGCTCACCGGAACACTGACGCCCGGAGAAGACAACGGGGCCGACCGCATCAATGCGCCCGGCCCTCGTTAGTCGCTTCAGCGTTTGTCCCCTCTTCGGGACCGTGCGATCATCAGTCGTCCGCGTTGATCAGGAACGCATTGGGAATCCATTGTCCACCGATCCAGTTCATGGTGGTGTTCAAGATGGCGCCCGCGGGTTTCTGCTGGACCATGACGACGTCATCGGGGAGGATTCGCAATCGTTCTTTGGGATCTGTCATGGCTCGATCCAAGTCGACTCGAATGGTGATCT
>JBCBOO010000411.1:0-3865 GCA_039821235.1 Planctomycetota bacterium | reverse complement strand
GCGGCAAAGCCGCCGGCCGACTGGAAGGGGGAAACCATGGCGCGCCAGCGTTGTCCGTGGGGCGGCTCTCCGGGCCTATCGGAAGTCAATGATTACATTAGCCCCGAATGGGGCGACAGCGACGGCAAAGGCTAGACCTTGCTGCGGCCACTAAATCCGGCGACCGAATCGGCGCCGAAATGCCGCATAGTCCAACGCATCAATGGCTTCATCTCCGTTCCAGTCAAATCGACCATCGAAGTCCGTGTCGGTCAACTCGGTTTGATAAGCTGCCGCGAAGGCTTGAAGATCGAACCGGTCCACGTCTGCATCGCCATCGTGATCCCCAAACAACGCGAAGAACGCATCCGTTCGTTGATTCCCCACAACCTGATCGCCCCCCGCGACGCCGTCTTCGTCGCCGTCGAACGCTACGCCACCGATCTCAATTCCTGCCGATTGAATCGTCAACTCATAAAATCCGTCGCCAAGGACAACGCTTCCATCGGACAGCATCCTCGTCGACGGACCAGCGACAAAAGCAAGTGTTGTGGTGGTTCGTCCATTGATGACCTGTGATACAGCCGTAACGGGAATGTCCCTATTGAGCTGTGGATTCGTCAACCGAAACACGTTTTCGGATTGAGAGTCCAAGCTGACCGGCGAATCAAACGTGACGGTGATGGCATCAATTCGAGATCGCTGCGAAGTGCCATCCCCGAATTGTAATTCGCTCACGACGGGAGCATCGTCATTCAGGATGGTTCCGGTTGCGGTTCCGTCCGCGATCACCGCGCCAACGGAACCGACCAAATTCACGGTCAAGGTCTCGTTGAACTCGGGCAGACGATCTCCCAGCACTGGAACGGAAAATCGACCAACAGACTCTCCGACTTCAATCGTCACGCTCTCCTGGGTCACCTGATAATCTGCTCCGTCGGTGAGACGATAGATTTCGCCATCACGATTAACGATGTAAAGGTTTCCATCGTGGTCTTCACCAAAGGAGGAGACGTTTCGAATCGATCCCGCATCCGGTCGCAGGATGTCGGTCCAGTCGGTGAAGTCTGCGAAATTGGTCCCGTCGAATTCGAACGGTTGATCCTGGTTCGCGCGGATCGACCAGATACGGTTGGTAACGTAGTCGGAAAAGAAATACTGTCCTTGGAGTTCCGGGACGGGGCCTCGATAAACATATCCGCCGGTGACCGAAAAGCCTTCGTCGTTACCCGAGCCATGTTGGTAGTCGTAGATGGGGTCAATTGCACCGGGCGGTTTGGCGCCGCCAACATTGGGCGTCGCAATCGTTCCTTCGCGAAGCCGCCATCCGTAGTTTTCGCCTCCTCCGCTGGAAGCGAGTTGAACGTTGATCTCTTCCCGTTCACTTTGCCCGACATCAGCAATCCAGAGGTCGCCGGTTTTTCGATCAAAGCTGTTTCGCCAGGGGTTACGAAGCCCAAAGGACCAGATTTCATCTTCACCGGCGATACCCACAAAGGGGTTCGATGGTGGAACGCGGTAGTTTCGATTCGCATCACTCGGAAAGTCATCTCCGTCCACGTCCAGTCGTAGCATCTTTCCCAGCAGATTGTCCGTCAGGTCCTGGGCGTTGTTTCGCGGATCGTTGCCGGCGCCCCCGTCACCCGAGGCAATGTAGAGATATCCGTCAGGCCCGAAATCCATCCACCCGGCATTGTGATTGCTAAAGGGCTGGTCGAATCCAAGCACCGTTTGAGCACTCGCCGGGTCGGCGGTCACACCGTCGTCACGGGTTGTGTAACGCCGGATCAATGTGTCACCGCTGGTGTCGGTCATGTAAATGTAGAAATACCTATTGAGCTCAAACTGGGGATGAAACGCCAGGCCGAGCAAGCCACGTTCTCCGCCAGTACTCAAGTCACTCACCGACAAAAACGGTGTGCCGTTGATCGCACCGGTTTGCCGATCGACACGGCGTAGGGTGCCATTCTGTTCCACGACAAAAAGCGTCTGATCGTTGCCCGGTGCCACCGTCAAATACACAGGGGCGCTCAGGCCCGTCGTCAGTCGCTGCGTGAACAACCGCGACGCGGACCCCGCGACGACTTCCACGTCCACCGTCACCGTGTCCATCGCGGCCGACGAAAGAGTCAACTCAAATTCCAACTCCGCCGTCCCGGCATGTCCTTCCAGTACCGATGCGTCCGCAATCGAAAGAGCTGGGTCAGACTGGATCGAGAATGGCGGCTTCGCTGGGTCGGTTGGCCGATCCGGACCCAACGCCTCTTGAACGTCGATCACGTTCGAACGAGTCAACGAAGTTTGTTCAGCTGGCATGGGCGCCAAACACCTTTCGGCCCAGTCGCCCGCCAATAAACGCCGGACCTCTAGCTGCTGGAAGGTTGCTCGATTGGTTCGTGTTTGTTTTCGCACCGTCTACCCGTTCGCGCTCGTTCTCGCTCGTGCACTTCTGCTCCACTTCCGGCTCACAGGCTATTGGGTTTTCGGAGCGATTCAAAGTGAACACAAGATCCCTCACCAGAATCTTTTGCATCAACTGACCCGAACTCGGCCATTCAATCGATGATTGGGCTCGTTTGCTAGTCGACCGTTCTGATTTGCGTGACTTCGCCGGTGTGAAACGACGCCAGATCGCCATCCACTTGAATTTGCAAGGACCCATCCTCGCCCATTCCGGCACACTTTCCCGAAAATGCCTGGCTGGTGTCATCGCTCACGACTTGTTGGAGCATGATGTTTCGTCCGTTCAAAACACAACGGTCTTGATAGCGCCGCTGCAGTGAGGGATCTTCGGCTAACCAGCCGCCGACGGCTTCACAGACGGATTGCGTCACCGCGCTGATGACTTCGTGGCGCCGCGGATCACCCAAACAAAGTTCGCTCAGGCTGACCGCCGAAAAGCTATTCGTGATCTCGGGGGGATTGCGAAGGTTCAACCCGATACCGACAACGACTGCACCGGGCTGGCTGGTCGTGGTTTCGATCAAGATCCCGCCCAACTTTAGGAGTGTTCCATCCGCGCGGCAAACGCAAATGTCATTGGGCCACTTTAGTCCGATCCGCGTCGGAGCACTAAAGTACTCGGCGGCTTCGGCCACCGCGACGCCGATGGCCGGCGAGAGTGTGTTCATCCGTCGTCGCGGGACATCGAACTGAAACATGATCGATAGAGCAAGGGCGTGATCACTGCGCAGCCATTGCCGCCCCTGACGTCCTCGCCCTGCGATTTGTTCTTCCGTGACATGCATCCTCGGCAGATGTTCGGGCCGGATTCCGAACGACCACTCGTCCATTGCATCTTGATTGGTGGACCCCGTGCGATCGCTGCACACCACGGACGCCAAAACACGTTGCTCCAAGAGTTCACCCGCGGCTCGTTGGAGATCAACTGATGGGGTGCCGCGAAGAGTAAACGTCTCACTCATAACAAGGCCGCCAGCGTTCCCGCGGCAAATAGCACGAGTAATCCGAGGGCAACCAGTTGCCAGATGAGCGGTGTCGAACGCGACCGAAGTGGCGTTCCGAATTCTCCTTCGATGAACTCGTCATAGTCAAACTCCTCGGACTCCTCGCCGTAGTCATCGTCCTCGGGATCGTCGTAGTCTTCGTCCATTCGGACTCTCGTGTTCTTGAAGGACCCGCCGTGTGGATGGGACGCCGTGTGGCTCGGGCGCCGTGTGGATCGTGGGCGAGCCTCCAAAGCTGGAAAGAGACTTTGAGAGCTTTCTCGTCACAGTTTGAAATCACCTGCCGCGACACGCCGGAGTGGCTGCGTCAAAGTCGCCGCCTGCTCCCCAGGCGGGAACCCACAACTGCCCAGCTCAACCACACCACAACCAAACAACCCACCCCGGCCCCAACCACGCCCGCCACAGTGACCCCCCCC
>JBCBOO010000410.1:0-3901 GCA_039821235.1 Planctomycetota bacterium | reverse complement strand
ACCATGAACCGATCCCCGTCACGGAACATCCGATTCACCAACCCGTCGTGCTCGAACGTCAGGTCATCGAAGTCACCCAAGACCGATTCGTCAGTCGCTTTGTCCATCGCCAAATCATGATGTGAACCGGCGTGTGCCTCCACTTCTTTCTGGTGGCAGTCGATGCAAGCCTGACGGCCAACGTAAGTCGCCTCCAACCCCGCCGGCCGCGCCGACCAGTAGTCTGCGACGACGCCCCCGGCGACCAATAAAACGAGGACCGTCGGAATGACGACCATTCGCCTGCGCAGCAAACCGGTGAGCAGCGAGGGTTTTCCGTCGGAGGGAGGATTGGGCGTGGGGGCTGGCAAGGGGCAGGCAGTTCGGAAGAGGAAGGAGTCGACTAACGATTCGCATCGGGGCTAGTCGCCGGTCGATTGAAGGTCTCGACGTTGGGAGCGTCGTGGTTGGGCATTGCCGCAGGTCGGCGCGAATGCCTCTCTGGAGAGCGATCCTCGGGCACCAAGCTTCGGCCGTCTCGCTCGAACCTTGTTCCGGGACGCGCGTCCTGAGGTCTCAGAAGCGTGGGCCGGTCGTTGGTCTGGGGAGGCGGAGCAACTTCGTTCAGCAGACGAACCGCCTCGCGGACCATTTGGTTCACCAACAGAGTTCGATTTTGATCGCCACCCTCCAGATTTTCGAGTCGTCGCGCCGTTTTAAGCAACGATTCGGCCAGATCCAATCGCTTTCGACGCTCACGCGCCCTCTCAGGCGGATTCTGCGGTTTCGAAGCAGCCCTCGGTTGGGACGGCGGCCCGTTGAGGACGGGCCCATCCATGGGGCGACGCATCAGCGGCGGCCCTTTCGACGGGGGATTCTTGAATTGCAGGTCAGCGAGGGGAACAAACCTTGGCGGCTGAATTTCATTCTTCGCGCCACCGGCGGCGTGACGTTGAGCTGGCCCCACCACCGGGGCGTCACGCAGGGAGTTCTGGTCGAGTGCAGTTCCCTCGAGAATGCTCCCACGAGACTCAATGATCTCGTAAACATCTTCCATCATCGGCTGATCGACCGGCAATCGATCGCCCTTGAGGGCCGAACGGATCGCTTCACGCAATGCGGGATCGTCCGGCTCCGTGGTCCGTGGAATCGTGACGTCCGTCGGTAGCGGAAGTCCTTCACGACTCTTGGGAGTATCCGAGGGCGGATCGTTCAGCGGCGTGATCGCTCGCATCGGCGGCTCCGCAGCGGAGGCGGTCTCTGCTGCAGAGGCCAGCAGAATGGACAACCCTAGGAGCAACACCAGCCACTGAGGGCTTTGCCAACGTATCCATCGAAGATTGAGCCGCAGGACGCTCGTCGCGGTTGTCATCAAGCATCTTGGCCTAGCGCTGGACTGAAAGAAGGCTGGGGTTATTGCCGCATTCGATAGCGCACTTTTTGTTCCTCGCATTAGCCCCGAATCAGGCGACAGCACCTTGGCGGCGGGCGTGCCCACGGGGTTCGAATCGACCCGAATTTCCTCCCCTTCCAGTCGGCCGGCGGCAAAACAACTGGCCGACTGGAAGGGGAGCTCATGGCGCGGCGGCGGTGTCCGTGGGGCGAGCCCCACGGCAAAGGGCTTTCGGCCCTCCGGGCCTAGAGGAAGACGAGCCGTCAGGTTTTCATCCATGTCGTTTGCATTCATGTCAGCGTCTCCTTGCATTTGACGAACACTTGAACGGAAAGGAAGCAGCACAACCTCTTTGATCGTAGCCTCCTCACCTTTCGCTTGCTTGGGGTGCGGGAAAGCTTTTACGATTTCGCGGTTACTTCGTAGCGAGCCTAGCGTTTTGTTGAAAATCCCAATTCCACCACCATTGTACCGGTGACGCCTGATGAACAGAAATCTAGACTGTCATCGTGGTAGCGGTTCGCGGTCAAAAATTACCCGATTTCCCCACCCAGACGCTTTGGGTCGCGGGCTTACGGGTCAAACTGTTCGGCATCGATTGAAATGAGCACGTTTAGCTTGGACTACATCGACGACTTGTACGTCCAATACGTCCGGGATCCGGAGAGCGTTCCAGAGACCTGGCAACAATATTTCGAGCAGTTCATGGTCGTAAGTCCAACCAAGGGCAGCGGCACCAGCTCGAGCAAGTCAAACCCCAATCGCTCGGCGGGCACTGCATCGGGACCGAACGGGGCTGCGAAGAGGCCGGCTCGCAATGGCCAATCGGATTCGGTGCAACGCGCACCGGCTGCCCCCGCTTTGGTCAGCAATGGGTCTCAAAGCAGTCTCCCATCGGGCTCCACCGGCAATCAGGGAACCGACCAGGCTCTCTGGATGTCAAGGATGCAGGACCGCGTGAACCAGCTCGTGCGTGAGTACCGGGTGCGTGGGCACCTGCGTGCCTCCCTCGATCCACTCGGGATCGACCACGCCGAAGCTCCCGAACTCAGCCCGGAGCGATACGGCGTCAGCGACACCGACATGAAACGACCGCTGGACACGGCAGCGGTGGAGCACTTTCGTGGCGACACGCTCGATGTCATTCTCAGCAAGCTCGAGAACACTTATTGTCGCTCGATCGGCGCCCAGTTCATGCACATTGACAATCGCAACATTCGCGATTGGCTGCAACAACGCATGGAAAGCTCCGAGAACCGTCTGGAGCTGCCACGCGAAATGCAGCGTCGGATTTATGCGAGACTCGCCGACGCATCGATTTTCGAAGAGTTCGTCCGTCGGAAATTTGTCGGCGCAAAGACATTCTCGCTCGAAGGCGCCGAGACGCTCATTCCGATGATCGACCTGGCACTCGAAAAAGCGGGCGAGCACGGCGTCAAAGAGGTCGTCATGGGCATGGCCCACCGCGGTCGTCTCAACGTCATGGCCAACATTCTCAAGAAGCGTGCGACGAATATCTTTTGGTCTTTCGACGATCCGAATCCCGAACTCAGCCGCGGTGGCGGTGACGTTCGCTACCACCTCGGTTACAGCAGCGACTGGAAAACGGCTCGCGGCGACAACATTCACATTTCGCTGTGCTTCAATCCCAGTCACTTGGAATTCGTCAACACGGTGGCGATGGGCCGCACGCGATGCAAGCAAGATCATCGAGGGGACCAAGAGCGACGTGACGCCATGACGATCCTGGTCCACGGCGACGCGGCTTTTGCGGGCGAAGGAATCGTCCAGGAAACGCTGAACCTGAGTGAATTGGACGGCTACCGCGTTGGCGGAACCTTGCACATCGTTATCAACAACCAAGTCGGGTTCACCACCGAACCTGACCAAGGACGAAGCTCGACGTACGCGACCGATGTCGCCAAGATGCTTCAGATTCCGATCTTCCACGTCAACGGGGAAGATCCCGAGGCGGTCGCCCAGGTCGTTTCGCTCGCAATGGATTTCCGAAACAAATTCCAACGCGACGTCGTCATCGACCTCTATGCGTTTCGGCGTTGGGGTCACAACGAAGGTGACGAGCCGCGGTTCACCCAGCCGCAGATGTACAACGAGATCGACAATCGTGCCGGTGTTCGTGAACAATACCTCCATCGCTTGAAAGCACTCGGCAAGATCACCGATGCCGACGCCGAAGAGATTCAGAAGAAGCGAACCGAAAAACTGGAAAGCGAATTCGACGCCAGTAAGCACCAAGCGTTCGTCCCCGACACGCAAACGCTGGCGGCCAATTGGAGTGACTACTTCGGCGGCCCCGAACCACTTGAACCCACCGACACGACCTATGATGAAACGCGTTTGGGCGGGTTAGTCGATGCCGCCACTCGCCTCCCGACGGGCTTCCAACAGCACAAGAAACTGAAACGTTTGACCGCCAACCGGCGTGGCATGGCGACGGGTGAAAAGCCCTTTGATTGGGCGACCGCGGAACTCGCCGCGTTTGCAACGATCCTTGCCAATGGACACGCC
>JBCBOO010000040.1:0-30987 GCA_039821235.1 Planctomycetota bacterium | reverse complement strand
CGACCAATAGCAATGCACCTTCACAACAAGCCAACGAACGCGAGACTTCATATTGAAAGTCGACGTGCCCCGGAGTGTCGATCAAGTTGAGTTCGTACTCCTCGTTGCCACGCTTGAAACGCATCCGAACCGCGCGGGCTTTGATAGTGATCCCGCGCTGCCGTTCGAGCTCCAGGTCATCGAGCAACTGTTCCTTCATTTCTCGATTACTGACGGTGCCAGTCTCTTCCAACAAGCGATCGGCAAGCGTGCTCTTCCCGTGGTCAATGTGAGCGATGATACAGAAATTACGTATATTTTCTTTTTTCATAATTGCTTACTGGCTTGCTTCCGCGCGTAGCCTGCGACACCGAGGTAGCCCGCCGCGGGGCCGAGCGATGCAAATTGGATCGAGGTCCCATCGAATACATTTTCGAACGCACGTGAACGAAACTCCTCGACGATCACGGCCAGGAATCGTCGTCCGACCGGGCAGTCGGCGCCGCCAAAATTCATCGCCCCGCCGAGAGTGACGACCCCCGGATCAAGGGCATGAACCAGCGTCGTGATCCCAATGCCCAGCCACGTTGCCGTTTCGTCAATGATCTCCAGTGCGAGCGCGTCGTTGTCGTCCTTCGCGGCGTCGTAAACTCGTTTCGCCGTCAGCTCGTGATTCGCACCACCGAGGTGACCGAGCAGTGTACTTTCCGCTCCCTCGGTCAACCGCTCGAGCGTCCTCGCGACAACGCCGCTTGCGCTCGCGTAGGCTTCCAGTTGACCACGACCGCCACCCCAAACACAGAGCCGTGCCGTCGGCGAGGGGTCGACCAAGATATGTCCGCATTCACTCCCGAAGCTGTTGACACCATTGACCAACTCGTCATCGACGATGATTCCACCGCCAACACCGGTTCCCAGGGTGAGCAAAATCATCGATTCGCTTGTCTTGCCACTTCCCAGCCAAAATTCACCGTAGGCGGCGGCGTTGGCATCATTAAGAAAGAAAACCGGCCGCGAAGTCTTGTTCTGAAGGTCGGCGACAATTTCAAATCCCCACCATGTAGGGAGCTGTGGCGGAGCCACCAGTGTGCCTTTTTTCAAATCCATGGGGCCGGGAGCCCCGAGGCCAATAGCGGGAACGGAACCCGTCACACCAAGGTCGGCTTCCACACTTGTAATAATCTCTGCAACGCGATCGATCGCAAGCGGCCCGCCATCGGATTCCTGAGTCGAGATTTTTGTGAAGGAAACCGTGTGACCTTCGTGATCGACCAATCCGAGCTTGATTCCTGTGCCACCCACATCAACCCCCCAGAAAAAGGGTGCCTTGGCTTGGCTGATGTCACGAATCTCGGAGTACTCCACCTCGGGATTTTGAGACATATTGAGCGATACGGGCGGAGTAATCGAGGGATTTCATCGGTAAGGTTTACCTAACGGCCGGAGTATAGAAGCGTGACGCGGCAGCCACAACGAGCGTTTTTTTGCACAACCAGGTGTCGGAACCCTTCATGAAAGTCGTCTATCTGACCGCCGGAGCAGCCGGCATGTTTTGCGGTAGCTGCATGCATGACAACGCCCTCGCGCGCTCACTCACAGGTAAAGGAGTCGATTGTCTCCTGCAGCCCGTCTACACGCCGATTCGAACCGATGAGGAAAGCGTCGCTGGCGGACGAGTCTTTTTGGGCGGGATTCAGATTTACTTGCTTCAGCAGTTCCCTTGGCTGCGAGTCATACCGCGACCGCTGCGACAGTTCTTGGACTCACCTCGTTTGATCCGCTGGGCGACGCGCCGGGCCGGGGGCACCGATCCAGCCACGCTCGGTGACCTGTCCGTGTCGATGCTGCGAGGCGCCGAGGGCAATCAAGCCGCCGAATTCACCAAGCTGGTCGATTGGATCGCCGAGGAAATCCGACCCGATGCGGTCGTGCTGACAAATCTGCTGATCGGCGGAGGGCTGCCACAACTTCGCCAGCGATTGCCAAACGCCAAACTCATCGTGATGCTACAAGGGGACGACATTTTCCTGGATCACCTACCCGAGAAACACCGCAGCCAAGCGATTGAACTCTGCAGCGGCCTCGTGCGTCATGTGGATCACTTTGTCACCAACAGCCGCTTCTATGCGAACAAGATGGGCGCGTTGCTGGAGATCCCTGATTCCAAACGGGTTACCACGCCACTCTCGATTGACCTCAAGCCCTTTGAGGACTCGTCACCACCCAGCCAAAGAGAACTCGACGAGTTCCGTCTCGGATACCTGGCTCGGATTGCTCCCGAAAAAGGCCTGCATCGCTTAGTCGAAGCTTTCGAGCGGCTCGCCCAAACCGATTCCAAGATCACGCTGCACGCCGCCGGATGGTTAGGGGATGCGAACAAGGCTTACTTGCAGTCCATCCGTGATCGTCTTGAGAAAGCCGGTCTCGCGGACCGATTCGTTTATCACGGCAGTCCGGACCTGGCCGGAAAGGTTGATTTCTTACGTTCCATCGACTTGCTAAGCGTGCCAACGGAATACGAAGACCCGAAAGGCCTTTTTGTGCTGGAGTCCTTGGCGGCGGGCACCCCCGTGGTGATGCCGCGTCACGGAGCCTTCGGAGAACTCATCGAGTCCGCCGGAGGTGGAGTGCTCTACGATCCGTCCGATTCCGATGCGCTTTGCAAAATCATCGGTGATTTGAGAGACGACGCCGTTCGGCGAAAAGTCCTCGCCGACGCGGGACGAAAGGGCGTCCAAGAACGTCACTCCATCGAATCCGCCGCCGAGGCGCTCTGCCATTTGATTCGTTCAAGCCCCAAACCGTCAGATCAAACCCGACCGGCACTGGCGAAGTGTTGACGAAGGTGACACATCGAGTCCACGAAGCTCGCGAATCGATGCACTCTCTCTTTCCAACGTCAACTCGGCGCGAAAATCGTCTCCAAAGCACCCCCGAGACGATTCGAACGTCCGACCTTAGCTTTAGGAAAGCTCTGCTCTATCCACTGAGCTACGGGGGCAACACACGCCGCTTTATCATACCGAGTCGAGTAACGGAGGATCAATGACGGGCCGATTAGATGCCGAACCTGGCGAGCGCGTCGAACGCTCCCCGCCCGATCACAAACGCGATGAAGCCGTCTTGTCGAGGGTCTGGTCATTCGGACTGCTTACACTGCTCGGTGTCACCTTTCCACTCTGGCTAAGTGCCTGGCAACACGACGGCTATCCCGTGGTCCCATGGATCTCGATCCCCTGGAGACACGCACTCGATGATTCGCGGCAGATCATTGACTGCGTCGGTTTAACCAGTCTCGTTGCCTCACTCGCATGGATCACTCTGCGCGGTCCTTCGAGGTGGGCCTGGGGTACGGTCGTCGTGTCGCTCTCGGCGTTACTGTTGATGGACCAGCACCGTCTCCAGCCGTGGGCCTATCAATCACTTGTATACGCATTCGCACTCGCCACGCTCCCCTGGTCGCGAGCCCGTCCGTTCTTGATCGCGGTTGCCATTAGCATCTACGCCTACAGTTCCGCCGGAAAGCTGGACTACCAATTCACCCACACGGTTGGTGCGGAGATATTCCAGTTGCTCGCGTCACCGTTCGCGGAACTCTCCATCGACCAGGCGTCCAAGTTCGCACTCACGCTTCCGCTCGGTGAACTTGCTCTTGCAGTTTTATTAACCATCCCAAGGACACGCCGCTTGGGAGGATGGTTCGCAATCGGATTGCACGTGAGTTTGATCGCAATGCTGGGACCCTTCGGCATGAACCATAGCCTTGGGGTCCTCTGTTGGAACGCACTGCTGGCGGCTCAAGCATTCCTACTCTTTGGCCGGCGAGCCCGGCATCGTGTGTCGCCAGAGCAGCGAGACTCAATCACGCGATCACTCCGCACCGCTTTACCGGCCGCCGTGATGTGGGTGCCACTTGTGATGCCGCTCTTCGAGCGAGTCGGCTACTGGGATCACTGGACATCCTGGGCGCTTTATTCGCCGCACAACAGTCGCATCTCCGCGGAGTTCCACGAAGTCGTACTCGGCCAACTTCCCGAATCACTGCAAGAGCACCTCAGCGATAACGATGGAGACCGTTGGTACGTGGCCGACATTGACCAATGGTCACTCCAGTCGCGCCGTGTACCGGTCTATCCACAAGCTCGTTATCAACTGAGCCTTCTGAGTGAGGTGGTCGAAGCGTTTGAAAGCGACGAAGGAGTCCGCGTTACGGTTCAATCGGTCTCCGATCGGTTTGATGGGACTCGAGAACAGCAGCCATTGATCGGAAGGCAGAGCCTTAAAGAGCAGCTTTCGCGGTTTTGGTTTGTTCCGAGCTACAAGACTGATCCGGAGAAATCCTAGATCGCGACCGTTGCCTGCTCGACCGCGAGGTGTGAATTGCGAGCCGACTGCCAATGAAGGTCACTTGCCGCGTACGTCCAAGTGCGAAGCATGTTTCGCTCGACCATCTTGGCAACCAGCTCCGACGTGTTGGCTGCGTCCATGTGCTTCAAAATCGATGCCCTCCGCCGCTCAACCGTTCGGTCGGAGATTTTCAAGTCACGCGCGATGTCTCGGTTCATCATGCCCTTCATGATGCACTCGGCGATCTGCTTTTCTTGATCCGACAAGCATCCGCTCGCCGTCTCAAGGTCTTTCAGTCGGCTCATCAAGCTGCGGTGCGTCATCACACTCTCGGTGACATCTCGCGCGATGTTGTGACGCCGGACAACCGGGCCCCCCTCGTGCTCCGCAACCCCGACCGTATGCACCAACAGAATTCGCTGGTTGCCGCTGCTATCCAAGACACTGCGAAGTGCTCGGATCGAATGCCCATCGCTCAAGTCCTCCGTTTCGCACGCAGGAATATCCTCGTTGAGCCGGTTTCCTTTTTCGACGAACCGGTTGTAGGAGAGCCCTGGAATCTGCTCGGGGTCATACCCGAGAACATCGCGTACCGAAGGACTGACGAGGGTGACCTCGCTCGAGCGGTTGTGGTTTGCGAAAAAGACATAAGGGTGGACAAAGTCGGTCGCACGAGGGTGATCAAGCTTGAGATCCATGTCCGATTGCTTGCTACGGGGAAGAGTCAAATTCAAGTCGATCACCCTAGTTCGCGCGTTGAAACGTGCCGTCTGTTGAAACTGATTTGAAGGATAACCCTCACCCCAAGGACCCATGCGAAAACAACCGCATGGTGAACCCTCCCTCGTCACCCCGTGCGGCAAGAATGGCTGAGAAAGGCGAGAATCGTGATTCCGAAGCATGTCCGCGACGAGAAACGCGTACTTTTGACGCATCACCCGCCGCCGCTTGCACCATGAAAACGGTGTCAAACCTCAAAATCGGACCGAAAAACACACAACAGGAGACTTGCACAACTTAGGAAGACTGGCGGGAAGATCTTCAGTTCGTCCGTATTTGAAGCCGATGAATCCTGCCGAGCGAACCAAACGGGCGTCCAGAATGCTCCTTTGAAAAGAGGTTGCGACGTCCAGATCAAGAAAGTAGACTTCGCGGCCCGCGTGAGGACGATTTGTCCCACCGGAATCCCCTGTAGCTCAGTTGGTAGAGCAGGCGGCTGTTAACCGCCTTGTCGCAGGTTCGAGTCCTGCCGGGGGAGCCTTTCTGGACAGTAGCGAAATGCTGCTGCCCAACAGTTAACGCCAAAGGCCGATGCACATGCATCGGCCTTTTTGCGTTCCGGCCCGGCTCTTGCGGCACTTTCGCCCGCTTCCGGGCCAATCGTTCCGCTCTCGCCATGTCATGGGTGAGGTCTGGGAAAGCATCTTTCCCGCAAGAGATCCCGAGAGCAACAACGGAAACTCTCGAACTCTCTGGGTTAACATTATCGCCCCAGTTAACGCAAATGGGCGGCATCAGGCGAGACTTCGAGACGTCTGCTTTGCTTGATTGAAAGGGTGCTGGTTGGGCGGCCCCCGGTTGCTGCATTGCGCACATCTGTCCCCTACAATTCACGCTCAGTATGAGCCACGCGCGTGCGTGGGTCGGGTATGAAACCTGGGGCTGGAACGTTTTGGCGAGTCATCTTTCATTTGCAGACCGCGAGAATCTGCTTCAAACCATTCGCGAACTCAGCAGCGAGGAACTCGATGTCGATTTTCTGTTAAAGAAGACCGGCGAATGGGCGCATGCTCTGCAACCTCAATTCGGGTTTGAACAGGCGCTCCTGCGCAACCTAACCCAACTTGCAAACTACCTCAGGCTTCACGAAGCAGCAGAAGACATTGCCTCCATCGCTCGCGGAGCGATCCAGTTCATTGTCAGCAGCCACGGCAAACCAGCGGATGATTTGACGGAGGGAGAAGACGACGCTTCTGACACCGCAGAATTGCATGCGTTGGGGCAGGCCTTCATTGCGAGCTATGCCGTTCATGAGATTGCAGTTCGACTTGGTGAACCGGTTGCTTACCATCCGCCGGCGATCACTGAAGACGAACGAAATTTGGCGGAGGAAATCTTCGAGAAGCTTTCTCTCTTGGAGGGTTGCGATGTCAAACTTGTAGATCGCGTTCAAGAGAACTTGGATGAGCTTCAGGGGCTCGCTGAATGCGGCTTCTTGAAGCGATTGTCGAATAATGCGAAGACCCTCATTGCCGTGTTGCAAGATCCCGGCAGTTCCGAGGATGACAAGACATGCGCCCGTGGTGCTCTTCGCTACTTCGTGGAGGACGACGATGCCATCAACGACGAGTTGGGGTTGATCGGCTACCTAGACGACCTGTTCATTCTGCAAACCGCCATTGATTTGGTCAGTCCAGTTCGTGAACCCTTGATTGAACTTCTCGATCACGTTGTTGGGGTTTGGCCGTTTTTGAACATGCTGACTCTCGACGACGGTTCCGGGCCACGTGCGGCGTCAGAGTTTGCGATTTTGAATTCGGCTCTATCTTGCCGAAACCTCCGGTCCGATGATGCAATCAACACGATGCTAATCGCGCCAGAGACAGGACCGATTGCGATCCTGCTCGGATTTGTTTCCACGCTTGGTTTGGCTCACGACGCTGGGCTTCGGCAGCTTACTGAGAAATCATTCACGCCTGGGCAAAAGGTATTGGTGGACTACGAGGCGGTGGCCGAGTTTGACGGCTTTGAAGACGTCAATGGTCGTCGAATGTTCTGGCTGTTGAAGTACAACACGAGCAAGGGCGTCATAACCCGCTCGAGAACGTCCTGGCCTATTTCGGACTTGTATCGCTTGGTTCCAGTTGACCGAGACCGCGTCGTTCGGGGCGAGATCAAACACGGCAAGCGAAATGAAATCACCGATGTTTCCGGGCTGAGCTTTCTGTTCAACGGTCCGAACAAGGCAGACGTCCATGCGATCACCAAAAAGGTCATCGTTGTCATGCCGACATCCGTTGCTGCTGATTTCTGCAAATCGACACTCTTGTACGGGCAGCCGATCAAAGATGTCATCCCTGTCGGCCAAGTGTCGGCAGATGGTGAAGAGACTGAACAATGGTCGACGCGGTTTGGAACTCAAGAACCCGTGCTGCTGTTTGCTTCGGACCTGGATGTTGCTTGCAGCTTTGCTCAAGATAACCAAGACGATATTGAGTTGGTAATCGTTGACGTGGCAGGGCGCAATCGCGAAAAGCACGCGAGTATCAAACGCTTGAATAGTCGCAAGATCCCGTGTCTGCTAGTTGCCACCGAACGGACGGCGAACGAAACGGAAGTTGATCAGCACAACGACTTGAGTGTCTGGGAGTGGGGGGCGGAAGACCTTCGAGCGCTCGTGTGGTCAGACAAACGGCTGCCGGCAAACGACAGTGAGATTGCAAAATTTGAGTCACGGGTTCAATCGACATCATCAGCCAAGCCGATCGTCGAGAATATCGCTTTCCCCATCGTCAACGAGGCCTACAAAGCGTTTTGTTCTCTGCGGCGACTAGCGAAACGACGTGGTCCAGACGGCTTGCCGGAGGTTGAGGAGATTGTTTCGCAAGCGTTTTTCGCGATCACTCAACTGATGCGATGCTCCACTGAGCTAACGGCTGAATCACGATCTATTGTGGACGTCGCCAGCCGCATATCGGCCATGGCGAAACTCATGGAAACATCGAATTACCTTTCGGAGAAGGAGCGTTCGGCGACCACACTCGTGGTCGATAGGATTGGTGAGTTCAGGGATCAAATGCTGCAAAGTAATCCTAAGCAGATTGCCTTGCAGAGGATGTTGGATAAACACCCCGCGATTGATTTGCTGTGCCCCGATGCACGGTTAGTCTCGGAATTGGAGGGGACCTTCAAGCAACGGCGAAATCGCGTTTTCGCTTCGCCCCCTCCGGGCGAGTCGTTTGCGAACGGACTTTTGGTAACGGGTTGGTTTAAGAAGTCGCGAATGGCTTCGGTGCTGTCACCACCGATCGCCGATCCGCTCATTCTGCTCCTCTACGATGTCGAGCGTCGCTGGCATCAGCAGTTTTCGGAGCATCGACTAACAATGCGAGAAGAGCGAAAGCGACTGAGAGGGCGCAAAGCCATCTTCCCCGCAATTGACGGCTGGAAGAAGCCGAAAGACAAGGTGGAGATGGTTGAGCCGGAAGAGGCTGAAATCGACAACATTGAAGATGTCAGCAATGACATTGATGGAGGGTTTCGGAAACGCATCTACGATCGAGTTG
Source organism: Planctomycetota bacterium (assembly GCA_039821235.1). Classification (GTDB taxonomy): domain Bacteria; phylum Planctomycetota; class Planctomycetia; order Pirellulales; family Pirellulaceae; genus Stieleria. The sequence continues at coordinate 22,375 of JBCBOO010000040.1, read as the reverse complement.
GTGCTGGACACTCGGACGCTGATACCAAAGCGAGACTCCTCCTGTTTGCCGGCGGCATCTATGGCCTGTTCACGGACAACTACAAGCTGAACGTGGTCACGCATTTGTTCGATGCGGCGTTTGACTCTGATGACGACAAGGCAACAGTGAGGCTTTGCAGTGCCAAAGATGTCACAGTAGGAGACAAGATTGTCTTTCGACCGAAGAGCCGCGATTTAATTCGCGAAGTTGCGGATGAACTAATCGAAGATGGCCAGCGTGAAGCCAGCGGGCTTTGGCGAGTGGCTTTGCGGAACTACATGAGCGAACATTCCGTGTCAGACGAGGCGATGGGGGCGAAGCTTCGGGCGGCGGGCTGCAAATCTCAAGCTCAAGCGATCGGCAACTGGATTCACGATGATGACATGATCGCTCCACGCGGCTCCAGCGACATCCAAATTATCGCAGAAGTAACCGGCGATGATCAACTCTCAAGTCGAATCGACGATGTCGTGGCGGCCATTAAGATTGTCCGCAGTGCCCATCAACAGAAGGCACCTCGCGTCATCGCAAAGCGAATCCGAGCGAGGGCAGCAGAGGTCGTGCGGCAAGAGCAGGCGGACGAGCCGATTGTTCACCTGGATGGTGATCTTGTTCTCGTTCGAGTTGCGGAGACGGCATCGAAACCGATTCCCGTTAAATACACCGCCGCCAACCGACTGATCGAGGACGACTCATGGCACGAATGATCCCGCCGACGATTCACCCCGAGGTCCAGAGTTCTGCGGAACGACGAGTCTTTGATTGGATTCGCGATTCACCGGGCACGGAAGACTGGATCTGTCTTCATTCGCTGGGATTGAGCGAACATGACTCCAAGCGTCGTGGCGAGATTGACTTTTTGCTACTGACGCGTGTTGGCATCTTTGTTCTTGAAGTCAAAGGCGGCCGGGTCGCACGTGAGAACGGCGTCTGGAAATTCACGAACCGCTACAACAAAACGACAACGAAATCCGAAGGCCCGTTTGATCAAGCAAGCGGAGCAATGTTCGGACTCGAAAAGCGAGTTCGTGAGCATCTTCCATCGGACGACCGACGTCAGCAACGTTTGCTTTACGGCTTTGGTGTCGTCACACCGGACTGCCCGCTGGCGGATCAGCTTGGCGCGGAAGCTGATCGGCGGCAACTCTACGATCGAGAGAGCATCAAGACCAAAGGTCAGTCAATTAAGCAGTTTGTCGATCAACTCGCAGCGTACTGGCGTGAACGAAGTTCGCTTGGAAGCAATCCGGGTCGCTACGCTCCCACCGAAAAAGACCTCGAAACACTTTCCGAGTTCCTGCGTGGCGATTTTGATCGCGTTCCCTCGATGGGTGCGATTGCGGATGCAGCCACACACAAGCTGCATGCTTTGGAATCAGAACAGTATCAAGTCCTCGACGCCCTCGAGAAATATCCTGAACCAAGAATGATCGTTCAGGGTGGGGCCGGCACAGGTAAGACATTGTTGGCGGCTGAGATTGCCAAACGTGAAGCAAGCCGAACCGACGGCGAAGTACTGTTGCTCTGTTTCAATCGCGTGCTTGCCGGAGTATTACGAAAGAATGTGACCTCCACCGAGCGTGGTTCGATCACTGTCGACTCGATTCACTCCTTGTTGAATGACCTGATCGAAGGTTCGGAAGTTCAATCGCAGTTTGAAGAAGCGAAGATCGGGAAAGAACGTTCAGAGATTTTTAATCGCTTGATGCCGGAGTATGGGCTGCAAGCTTTGATGGAAAAGGACTGCAAGCAGTACCAGACGCTTGTCGTCGACGAAGCTCAGGACATGCTTTCGCGTCCCATGCTCGATGTTCTCGATGCCATGGTGGTTGGCGGATTGAACAGCGGTCGGTGGTGGCTCTTCTGCGATCGCAATAACCAAGCGTCCGTGTTTGGCGTCTGCGAAGATGAAGCCCTGTTTCGGCTTATTCCCATCGGTGTTGTCGCGCTGCTCCCGACCAACCGCCGAAACACCATTCAAATCGCTCAAGAAACCGAGATCAAAACGCTACCGATGTTTCCGCCCGCCGCAACCGTTGACGGTATCCCGGTGCGAACCGATTGGTACAAGAAGGCAACGGACCAGCGGCAATTGCTTGGATCAACGTTGAAGAAGCTACTGAACGAAGACATCTCGCCCTATCAAATCTCCGTTTTGTCGTGCCGCAAGGCGGAAGACTCCTGTGCGAACCAATTCAGAGACTTCCAGCTCGCATCAGTCAACGAAAACAACGCATGGAAGGTGGGTTCGCCGCTGCTAAATCAAGTCACCGCTTGCAGCGTTTCGTCTTTCAAAGGACTCGAAAACGACTTCGTCATTCTGACCGATGTTGATGAACTGACGCCCGATTGGTGGCGTGGCGTCGCATACGTCGGAATGTCGCGGGCAAGGATTGGACTCTACGTCTTCATCAATGAAAAACTGCGAACACTCTGTGACGAACGTCAACAAGATTGGCTGAAGAAACAAGTCAAGTTACGAATGTGAATCGAGACAAATCATGAAGAAATCAAATGAAGAAGCATTCCGTGACGAACTGATCGACGCGCTCGAGCGAGAATTAGTCGGCCCTGGCTTGCCGCCGCACGACTACGAGGGCAACCCGGACCAGCCGTACGTTGAACGGCTAGAAGAATCGCCAACGCAGCGTTACTCCGCCGGCGTTCTGTTTCCGCAACAGCAGGTGATCAACGAACACGATGACCAAGGCGACTCAGCTAGCGATTCCGCTGAGGCCGCCGCTGTCGCTGACGAAGAACCAAGCGATCCGCTGGAGGGTGACCCGACAAGTGAACCCAAACGCGATGGCAGTTCAGGCGATTCACTAACCGATGCGTATGACCAAACGGTTCGTCTAGCCAACGAGTTTTATCCGTCAGCCATCGGGCTTTCATGCCTGTGCGATGATGATGCTGGCGACTTGACTGTTCGCGTTTCGGCAGCACGCTACGAAAGTGGGACAGTTCCCTATGTTGTCGAGACTGACGATGGGCCGCAGACGCGCGAGCGGCAGGAATGGCGTCGTATCCAGATTGAGATTCCCGATCAAACTTTGACCGTTCCCAAATCAGCACAGCTAACTCCCTGGGAACGAACACTTGTTGATTCCCTTTTGATCCGAGGGATGTTCCGCCATCGAGCGGACGGCAGTGTTCTGCTGACGCTTTCATTACTGAACGATCACCAGAGCGGACGAGACAGCCGCATAAGCGCCAAAGATTGCTTTTTTCAGATCTCGGTGAGTGTCGAGTCAGCCATTGGAAAAACCGTATTTCGTGAATACAAAGTGTTGCCTGATCGGGACGCGACAAAAAGCGACGACCCCGACGTTCAAGAAGAAGCCGCTCTGGAATTGCTCTACCGAAAAAGAAAAGCGTTCGCCGTTGGTCACGGTTGCTCAGTCGATTGGGGAACCGAAACCGACGGCAAGGTAGCGTCGCTCGGCACCGTCACGATTCCGCGAGTCAAAGTGCCACCGGTCGAACCGCGGAGTACTGAAGGCGACGAACTTAGCATGTACGTTCTGTCGGGAGCCGATGGGGCGGTCAAGCCAGCGAGTATCCCCTCGATCCTTCAGCCCTTGGTCGGCGACTACGAAGCCTGGATCAAAAAACAGGAAGCCGAAGTTGCCGGTCTACCCGACCGATTGAAGAAGCCTGCGACCGAAAACTTGAAGCATTGCCGAACATGCCTTGGTCGTATTCGCGACGGGATCAAGTTGCTCGGTAATGATTCGGTGATGTTGGAAGCTTTCATGCTTGCCAACAAAGCGATATTGATGCAGCAGCATCATTCACGGCGAGAAAAACGGCCAACCGATGTCGGCATGAAACCACTTCCGACGAGCTACGAGCCGAAGAGTAAGTGGGCAGGACGTTGGCGCACGTTCCAGCTCGCATTCATCTTGATGAACCTCTCGTCGCTCAAGTCGAACGATGATGGAACCGAGCATCCCGAACGCGACCTCGTCGATCTGATCTGGTTTCCAACCGGTGGTGGTAAGACGGAAGCCTACCTCGGGCTCGCAGCAACCGACATTTTTTTACGTCGGCTGATTCGGCCGGACAACGCGGGTTGCACTGTTTTGATGCGGTACACACTTCGCCTCTTAACTGCACAACAATTCCAGCGTGCAAGCTCGATGATCTGCGCTTGCGAACTCATTCGTCGCGGGCGATCACACGACCTGGGTGAAGAAGCGATCACGATTGGTCTTTGGGTCGGAGGGTCGTTGACGCCGTTGTATCGAGAGCCTGCCGTCAAGTCGCTTAACAACTTGGCGAAGCCCAATAGCCAGGAGGCCAATGAATTTCAAATGCTCAAGTGCCCCTGGTGCGGCACGGCAATGGATGAGCCGGACAATCTTGGCTACCAACCTCATGGCAAGCCAAAGACAGTGATCTTCGTTTGCCCGGAAGCGGCATGCGAGTTCTCATCTCCAAAGAAACGCTTGCCCGTTATTGTGATTGACGACGATGTCTACGAGACACCTCCCACTCTGATCATCGGGACGGTCGATAAATTCGCGATGTTGGCATGGCGAGAAATGTCAGGGCGGATTTTCGGCATTGACACTCCCGGTTCAAATGATCCGCCGGACCTGATCATCCAAGACGAATTGCACCTGATCTCCGGCCCGCTAGGATCGGTCGTCGGGCTGTACGAGTCTGCGATCGACTTGCTTTGTTCGTGGAAAGGCCGCAAGCCTAAAATCGTCGCGTCCACCGCAACGATCCGCCGGGCGTGGCACCAATGCCGAGCGTTGTACGACCGGCCAACATCGCAGTTCCCGCCTCAGGGACTCGATATTTCAGACTCCTTCTTTGCGAAAGAGAATCGCGATACTCCAGGCCGACTGTATCTCGGAATATTCGCAACCGCAGCACCGTCATTCGTGACCGCCATGGTGCGAACGCTTGGCGGGCTGTTCCACGCCTGCAAGTCCATGCCGTTGCCCGAGGGCGTCCCCGAAGCAACTCGTGATCCGTATTGGACGGTGTTGCAGTACTTCAGCAGCCTGCGAGAACTGGGGCACGCCGCAACGCTCGTTGAAGCCGACATCCCCGAGTACATGTGGTCGATTACGACCCGCACGGCGACGCCGAAAGAACTTCACCGCAGTCTTGGTTCACCTGTTGAACTGACGAGTCGTCGAACGGCCGATGAAATCCCCGCCATTTTGGAACGGCTCGAAAAGAGGTATCCGCGGGTGTCCGACGACTGGAAAGACAAGCCACTCGATACGCTTTTGGCAACGAACATGATTTCCGTCGGAGTCGATGTCGATCGGCTTGGGCTGATGCTGGTCGTGGGGCAACCCAAGACGACTTCGGAATACATCCAAGCCAGCAGCCGTGTCGGTCGCTCAAAGAACGCCCCCGGTTTGGTTGTCGCGATGTACAACCCCGGCAAACCACGAGATAGATCGCATTACGAACATTTCCGCGCCTACCACGAAGCGTTCTACAAGCACGTGGAGCCGACGAGCGTTACACCGTTCTCGCTTCCGGTCATGGAGCGTGCATTGCACGGTGTTTTGGTCGTCCTGGCGCGGCACTTGGTCGGTGTATCAAGTCCCGACCAATTCGACCCAGAGTCAGCGACCTTGAGAGATTTGGTCGACGAGATTGAACGACGTTGTTCAGTCGTCGATCCTGAACATGCCGGCAGCTTGAAGTCAAAATTGAAGACGCTGATATCGAAGTGGGACAGCGTGAAGCCTTCGAGGTGGGGTGACTTTGGTAAACCTGATTCTCAGAGACCACTCATGTATCCGGCAGGCAGCACACCATTGCCTGAATGGGCGAATTCGGCATGGTCCACACCCAGCTCAATGCGAAACGTCGATGTTGAGTGCCGAGCGGAAGTGATTGCAAGTTACGAGAACGACGAATAGGAATCGAACCATGGCAAGAAAAACAATTCGCCGTTCACAGGCAGTCGTTCCATTTGGTGTTGGGGCGATCTTCGACTTACCCGGCCAGAGCTTGATGAGTGCGGGATTGGATGTCTGGGAGGACTCACCGAAGTGCCCGATTAACGATGATCGTTTGGCGAAACGGCTTGGCGTGACATTCTTTCGCGCTCCGCCTCCTGCACCGGGTGAAGGGCATAAGGGAGCGTTGCTTCCATTCGTCCGATTCCCTTTGTGGCACTTCTGTCCTCGCTGCCGAGCATTGAAGCAAAGCAAGTGGAACGAAACGGCCCCGCCGCGATGTGACAGTGACCTGGGCAGTCGCTTCAAGCCAAAGCCTGGTGAGAAAAAGCAACCATCATGTTCCGCGTTGCCGGAAAAGAAGCGATGGAGAATGGTGCCGGTTCGCTTTATCGTTGCATGTCCAAACGGCCACATCGACGACTTCCCGTGGGAATTGTGGGCACACCGCAAGTCTGGGGAAGACCTGTCGAACGTCCAGCTCTGTAAGCGACCGCAGCTTCGATTGAATTATGGACGGTTTTCCGGGCTTGGCGGCTTGAAAGTGGTCTGTGAAACTTGTGAGTCATCTCGGACGATGAGCGGAACGGCCGGGCCGAAGTCGCTGGAAGGCTTGATCTGTAGCCGCAACCGACCGTGGCTCGGTCCCCACGGAATTGATGATGAATGTGAGTGCACACCCAGAATGCTACAGCGCGGCGCGACAAACCTGTATTTCCCGAAAGTCGCCAGCGCAATCCTGATCCCACCATTCAGTGATCCGCTTCGCACGCTCGCTGACGATCCAACTTACTGGCAAGCAATGACTGGTGTCTTGAATCCGGACGGTACGCCGATAAAGCAAATCGTGGACAATACCGCCATGATTCTCAGAGTAGATGCCGAGCGACTTTACGATGTTGTAGTTGAAAAACTGGCTGGCTTGACGCCAAGTGGAGACGCGGTAAGCGAGGAAGAGTTCAGGCATTCTGAATACACGGCACTCTCTGAAGCGTCCGGTGACGACGAGAGTGAGTTCGTCACGGTTCCGCAAAAGCTAAACGCCTACGAACCGTTCCTTCAAAACATACTCGACCGAATCGTCCTGGTCGAAAAGCTGGCCGAAACTCGCGCCCTAACCGGCTTCTCGCGAATCGACCCGCCGCCGTACCGTGAATTCGACACCCACGATCAAGATCAACTAAGCCTGAAGCGAAGAAGCTGGCTCCCCGCGATGCGTGTTTATGGTGAAGGGCTTTTCTTTCGATTCAACACCTCTGCCATTGATGCCTGGATAACGCCGGCAGTTCAACAACGGATACAATCCATGATCGACGGGCACCATCAGATGTGCGAGAAGCTGGAACGAGCGCCGCGAGATTTCCCGACTCGATTCTTCTTGCTTCACACGCTTGCCCACATCCTAATTCGACGTCTCAGTTTCGAGTGCGGCTACGGCAGTTCGTCGCTTCGCGAGCGTTTGTATTGCTGGGACGAACCCGGCAAAGAGATGTCAGGAATTCTGATTTACACCGCCGCCGGCGATTCGGAAGGCACGATGGGTGGATTGGTGCAGCAGGGCAAACCTGGACGACTTGAAGCTTTGTTCAGAGGCGCAATCCAAGACGCACGCTGGTGTTCCTCCGATCCGCTATGCATCGAAAGCAGCGGCCAAGGTATCGACTCGTTGAACCGCGCAGCTTGCCACGCCTGTGCCCTGTTGCCGGAGACAAGTTGCGAGGAGGGCAATCGTTATCTGGATCGAGGCGTACTGGTCGGGACGCCGAACGATCCGGGGCTCGGCTTCTTCGCTGACCTTGTGTCATCCGCGGCTGCCCCCAATGCATGAACTTGCGATGAATGATCTTGTTGTCGATGCTGTCTATGAAGGCGGGCGGCAAGGAAATGCAGGAGATGATCCGCTCAACCCAATGCTAGGGGTGAGCAACCAGGGCGGGTTTCGCTATCTCGGACGAAGAGATGCACCGCACTTGATCGTACTGACCTCGAGCTTCAATGATCCGGATTGGCCAGATCACCTAGATCGCGAAACGGGACTGCTTCGATATTTTGGAGACAACAAGCAGCCAGGACGTTTGCTCCACGAGACCCCACGCTTCGGAAACGAGCTATTGCGGAACGCATTCAATGCTTGTCACTCCAATTGTCGTGAGGCAGTTCCTCCGTTTTTTCTATTCAGAAATGCGGGGACATTTCGCGATGTCCAATTTCTAGGACTTGCTGTGCCTGGGGCAATCAACTTGAGCAGTTCGGAGGATCTAGTTGCGGTGTGGAAGTCTTCCGACGGTGACAGGTTTCAAAACTACAAAGCGACTTTCACTATTCTAGATTCGCCTGAGATAAAGCGGTCTTGGATTAATGACATCAAGAGCGGAAACCCGTTCACTTTAAATGCACCCACCGCGTGGCGACACTGGCGAGAACATGGAATCCTATCACCGTTGCTAGCGGAGCCAACAGTTGAGCATCGAAGCAAGCAGCAGCAACTCCCAAAAGATTCTGACGCACGGCTAATGGTTCAGTGCATACGGGATCATTTTTCCAGCTGGCCTTTTGGATTTGAGCGGTGTGCTGCCCAACTGACTCGCATGATGGACTCGAATTTTGTTTCGTATGAGCTAACACGACCTAGCCGAGACGGAGGACGTGATGCAATTGGTGAGTACAGAGTTGGAACTGAAGCCTCTTCCATACTCATCGACTTTGCTCTTGAGGCAAAGTGCTATGCCGAGGTTAACTCCGTCGGGGTCCGCGAAATATCGCGTCTGATTTCAAGACTGCGTCACCGACAATTCGGAGTCCTGGTAACAACCTCCTTTGTAAATTCGCAGGCCTACAAAGAGGTCAAGGAAGACCAACACCCGATCGTGGTAATTACCGCATCAGACATCGTTGAAATTCTGAAACGCTCTGAGCTCAATACACCTCAATTAGTGGTTGATTGGCTGCAGTCAAACTTCCCGGCCCCGGAGAATAGCAGTCTTTGATTTAGCAGCTTCTCTAGGTGTGGTAAGAGTTTTAACGACGGCCGCCATTACACGAGGGCAGACTGCGTTTCCAATCAGTTTGATCTTCTCGCGGCGAGTCGACTTGGGAAGTTGATGCTCAGTGGGAAAACCCATGGCCGCTGCCAGTTCCGTTGGCTGTAGCATTCGCATCTCATGGCCGAATTTGGTCGGTCGAACATAGGCAAACCGATCGAGTGTCGTAACCGTTCGCAGCGGTCGATCCAGGCGTTGGTAGCCGCCAGCGCCATCGCTGCCGTAGTACACCATAATGAATGGCGTGTTGTCGCCAAGTGATTCGATGGCACGCTCGGCGCGTTCAAGCGTAGCCAACGCTCGCTCAGGCGTTCGCACTTCACTGAGTGGCCAAGGTGATGTATTGGACTCGCCGCGACCAAGGATACTCGACACCGTTTTCTTGGTTTCGTTCTTTTGATCCGGCAAACACGGCTCTTGTTCCCGATCGCAAACGACGAACAAACGGCGGCGTGAGGTGGGCGTCGAGAAGTAGCGTGCATCGAGGACGCCACTATTGATGTGATAGCCAAGCGATTGGAGCTTTGATTTCCATTCATCGAACCGTGCCCACCTCTGCATCTGAATCACGTTTTCAACGACGATCCATCGAGGCTGAAGCACTTTTGCAAAACGAATGACTTCAAATGCAGTGCCACGGCTCTTTTCGCAGCCCGGCTTCTTTCCCTTCGCGACGCTATGCGCGGTGCATTCTGGGGACGCCAAGAGAAGGTCGATCTTGCCGACGTCGTCCATCAATCGCTGTGGCTTCAACGAACTGGCCTTCATTCGATAAGTTTGCGCACCCGGAAAATTGACAGCGTACGCATCAGTTGCCATACCCCACATATCGAGCCCAGCGACCGGCGTTGCGCCCGCCATCGCAGCCCCGCGTGAACTACCGCCCACCCCGCAGAACAAATCGCAAGTTCGTATCTCTTGTTGCATCCAATTTCTTCCATGAATTACCGGTCGGATATCAATATCTCATACAGATTCACATTCGACCAGGTCAACATTGACCGGCACCGACGGCGATTGCAGTTTGCCGTTTCTCCCACGTTTTCCGCTGTTTGAGCCAATTGGGGTCCGTTGCGATCTGGCGAATGTCTCTTTCACGTAGGTGAGGACTCGAATAAGCGAGAGGTTCAAGTTCAAGCAAATCTTGCTGGATGTCGGGAGCGAGGTTGGTCAGGTTCAGGATTTGGGTAACTCGGGCTCGGGTGATGCCGGCGGTACGCGCGATCTCGGCTTGGTCTTTGACTTGACCGGTGTCGAGTAGGTGGTCCAGGCGGATCGCGAGGGCCATCAATTTCGCAACGTGAGGCAGTCGCGGTGGCGGGGCCGGTTTGGCGGGGCTTGGCGACGTGACGCGGTGTTGGCCGCGACTGGTGGCCGTTGTTTCAAAGGTGGCGCGGATGTGGGTCATTGGGCGGACTCCGTGGTTTGAGTGCCAAAGGATTGAAGGCCGGTGGCGCTGAGCGTGATCGACAGGCTGCTGTCGGTGGGGTCGTGATCGATGTTTTCGATCAGCGTCGAAACGAGGCGACTGCGTTCTGGGATCGTCAGGTGCTCCCAGAGCGTTTCGAGATCCTTGATCGCTTTCAAAATCGACATGCGGCTTGGGGCTGCCGATGTAGTGGCGTCGAGCTCACGCTTCAATTGAGTGCGTCGCTTCTGGTCTCGTCGCAATTGGTCATCCAGCGACGCGACGGATTCGAGCCGCACCGATTCGCGTTCGGGGTCCTCGCTCGCTGTCGCCAAGGCGTTGATCGCTTGCTCGATGCGATAGATGTCGGTATTGAGCGAGGTTAGCTCTGTCTGCAATCGTTCCTGTTTCGCCGCGAGCGATGTTCGCACACGGTGGCAAGTTTCGTTCAGCAATGATTCGTCGATGGTCAGCGATTGCAATTGGGCGATCACGAACCGTTCGACTTGGTCGGCCGGCAGGGACGCACGCGGGCAAGTCTTGCGCCCGCGCTTGGTTGCTTTGTTGCAGACGTAGTAGCGGTAGACTTTTCCACGTTTGCGGCTGCTGGAATGCGTCATCAAGCTGTCGCACGCTGTGCAGCGAATTAAACCAGCCAAAACGCCTTGCGAACGTCCATGGACACGATCGCCAGCATTGATGCGGTTGCTGCGAAGTTTCTTCTGGACCGCTTTGAATGTCGCTTCATCGACGATGGCGTCGTGTTCTCCTTCGTAAATCTCGTCATGGTGGGCGACTTGGCCCAAATAGATTCGATTCGTCAGAAGGCTGTGCAGACCATTCTTGTTGAACCGAACCCCGCCAAGCGATTTGCCCGACTTGGTTGTCCACAACTTTGTTCGCCATCCGCGAGCGTGGATCGCGTCGACGGTCTGCATCAAACCTTCGCTTTCAAGGTAGAGATCGAAGATTTGTTGGACACGAGTCGCTTCGGTGTCATTGACGACCAGACGTTTGGTTTCGCGATCGAGGTCGTATCCGAGCACAGGGCGTCCGCCGATGAATTTGCCTTTGCGGCGGGCGGCGTGCATCTTGTCACGGGTTCGTTCGCTGATAATCTCGCGTTCGAACTGCGCGAACGAAAGAAGAATGTTCAGCGTCAGCCGACCCATGCTGGAAGTCGTGTTGAACTGCTGCGTGACCGAGACGAACGAAACGCCAGCTTCGTCGAACGTTTCCATGATTCTCGAAAAGTCGAGAAGGCTGCGACTCAGCCGATCGACTTTGTAGACGATCACACAGTCGATCTTTCCGGCGGCAATGTCCGAAAGCAGACGCTTAATCGCTGGCCGGTCCATGTTGCCACCGGTGAACCCACCATCGTTGTAGGGCGTTTCGACCTCTATCCAACCTTCGTGACGTTGACTGGCGATATACGCCGCGCCGGATTCGCGTTGAGCATCGAGCGAGTTGAATTCTTGTTCGAGCCCTTCGGTGGTCGACTTGCGAGTGTAGATCGCACATCGAATCTGATTCGGTTCTTTGTTAGCTGCGATCATTTGGCCACCGCCTTGGGTCGATTGAGTTTGAAGAAAGCGAATCCGTTGACATGCGAACCTGTGACCGCATTGGCGATCGCGGAAAGCGTCGGATAAACGTCGCCATTGAATTCGAAATCGTTTTGACGAACCAAGACAGTCAGTGGTTGTCCCTTGTAGGTCTTCGACAGAAGCGTTCCGGGAGGCGGCAATCGAGGGTCGCGACCGCCGTCCACGATCATGGTTTGTTCGTCAGCGGTTTCGACCTGTTCGGTGAACGAACGTGGTGGTCGCTTTCGTAGGTCGGCATCGTCGGCCATGGCGAGGGCTCGTTGGCGGACGCGCTCAGGCAAACCACCCATCTCGTTCGCCTGGATTTGCCAAGCGATCTTTTTGACCAGCCAATCACGGTTGTGACTTCGCGGGGGATAGCCACAGACGGATTCGTAGTGGTCTTTCAGCTCGGCGGTCGTCATGCGTTTCATGCGTGCGACTTCGCGGGTGATGTTCAGCGACATGGGTTCTCCGTGACAAGAGAGGAGGAATCGTAAATCTCGCGGTGCGTTTACCGCGTAGTCACAGAGAGCGATCGTTTGCGAGTGAACTCAAGCCAACATGCGAGACGTTCGGCGAGTCTTTTTCAGAAGAGTTTGGCGGCGTAAACATTCGAACGACACCTTTTGCGAGGATGTCTGCGATGGCTTCCATGCGTAGCGTATTGGATTCGTGTTCGGCTTCAGGCACGGGCGGATCACTCACGGCGGGGAACTATTTGCGTCAGGCGAGTTAACACAGCGACTCTACCCCTTGAGCTACTCCGGCCGGCGGCCAATTGGCGGTACGGGCACCGAAGGAAATGTTTTTTCTGCGGTGGCGATCCGGTGGACCAAAGGTGTCCAGCGGCCAATGACCATGTGTTTGCAAGCAAAAATTTCCTGATCGGTTTTACCGCTGTGACCAAACGTGTCACGCCGACCGGGACAATGCTAGCAATCGCCGGGTTTCGGCCTCGGTCATTTCTCCTGACCGCTATGACCAGACTTGTCACGGCGGTCAGAAGAATGCTTGCAACACATCTTTTCAGCCATTTCCAAGAAGGGAAACGCGATGAACAACGCGGAAGTTATCAGTAAGCAAACCTGCATCGACCTCGGAAACCTATTGGCGAATCGGAGACGGAGGGGCATGTCGATGACGGAGTGTCCGTTTCAAATTCGGTCGAGTGCCGTCAGCGGTCATGATCCTCGGCCGACCTTCACGATGCTGTTGGATCACCTGATCGAGGTGGCTTCGCGATTGGACTGTGGCATTAGTGAACTGCTAACCCATCCCGTTGAAGATGCCGAAGCGTTGCCCGATCGGATTCAGGTCATCAACACCACCAATCTACTAACCCCAATTCATCTAGAAGACGCCGCCGACGTCATTCTCTGCAGCGATGGAACACTTCGTATCTTGTCGCCAGAACAAAAGGCTCGGTTCGCTGCCAGCAGAAGTCTCACGCCATCGCTGAATTGAACTCGAAAAATCGTCGCAACTGTGATCTCACCTGTCACGCCACAATGCGACGCTAGCAAACGCAGTCGGGAACGGGCCGGATGTCAGGAGACGCTCAGGAATTAGGCCACGGATGAGCGGCAGGACGCCCACGACGGAAAAGCGATGGTGGAACCAACGCCGGCCCGGACCCGACGCACTTTCAGCGTACCTGGAACGTTGAAGCAATCACCTTTCCCACGGATGCACATGACATAGACAACTTTGAGCTAAACGATTTCTGATGTCTGATCACTACCTACGACTGACCAACCACAACATTTTCAATAACGCGTCCCACGGGCGACTTCATGCATTCCTGGCCCCCTTTGCCGACTACCTCGCCACACGAGGAATCGAACTTCCACCAGGACCGATCGACGAGGAAAGCCGCGAACAGATCCGTGTCGTACTGCGGCAACCGGACGATGACACGCCACGGGCGTTGTTGTTGTCGGCTCATTTCGTGAACGATCTTTGCACTGAAAACGGCATGGAGAAGCTGCTTGATCGCATCGAAGGCTTGGCGGAGAAATTCGAGGACGAGGAAACCTCGACAATCGCCGATGTCGCCGTCGAAGCATTCCTGCATCACCGTGATGAAGCCGAAGACATTCTGCGATGGGAACGCATTCAAACTCGCAAATCGTTTCAGTACTTTCAGGCCAGGACGAATGAACCGCCAGAGATCGTTCCACCGCTGGAGCCGCGCCGGCAGGCATTCCAAGATCACGTCTCACGCTATTTGAGCCAGAAACGATGCGGTCCTTTTGTCGCTGTGACGGTCGAAGAAACAACAACGATGTTGCGTTTGTTGATCACGCATGGATCACCGCTCAAAGCGATCAAGTTGGTGGAAGAGGGCCGGCCGGTCGATCGACACAGCCGACCGCGTGGCGAAGCGATCTTGGAACTGAACAAACTTGCCGGCGAATTGAAAATCAATGCGGCGTCATTGGTTCGTCGTCAGATGTACCGCGAAGCGTTCGGCGAGTTCTTCTTTGACGATCCCGAGATGTTCCCCGAGGGCGACATCTGGACGACAAATCCATTGCTCGTCGACGGTCCAAAGTCATTGTTCGTCAAGGACATTCCGCAGTTACAAAATGCGTCACTGGTTAGCGTGAAGATCGCGTTAGACGGGAGGACCCCGGAATACATCAAGACAGAGCGTGAAGCGTTGATCGACGTGCTCGAGGAGCGGCTCGCCATGTATGAAGGGCTCTTCCATGACATCCGAATCATGGAAGCGAAGATCGCTCTGCTGTTCGCTGACTCCCAGCGAGTTCGCATGTGCACGATCAAACCGCCCAACCTTGCGACGTTCGGACGTGATGGTGACGCGGATGTGATTGAGACTTTTTTGCGAAAACGAGGATTCGCTGATGGCCGTCGGGTCCAACCGTTCAACCTATCAGGAACCAGTCTGGAAGGCCGTCCGATCGGTACGACTGGCGGAAACATCGCTGGCTCATTGGCGCAACCTACTGGGTGACCGATTCACGGTTGCCCGCCACTGGTTGAAGCCGACCGGTGAAATGGCCAGCCACATTCCGAAACGCGGTTCCAACTACGTTTGGTACCGCGTCATCGAGGACCGACCGCACGTCTACATCGCGGTCGATGAGGAACGAGGATGCTGCGTCGACGTTGAACCATGCGACATGGCGTCTTACCAATTCGATTTTCATCGTTTCGCCGAATTAATCGCTGGTCACTTCGGTTTTGACCTTGGCGACCGTTGGTCGGACGCTGACGCGGCTTGGCGCATGGCGATGGATCGCCCGATGGCCGGGATCTCGTTCCCGGTCTATCTGCAACTTCTTGACATTGAGAACGGGGTGCTTCATGCCTGCGATGAGTGCGACGGACCGTTCGTCTTCATCCGCTGGAATGATGAGCCAATGGATGATCGCACGCGGCGACGACTTGATCGGCATGATGCGATCGTTTTGACCGTCGATGATTTCGCGAGCGTCAGCGATTGCGATGAGCTCAAGTTTTCGTACGTTGCAAAGGCAAACGTGGACGATTTTCGGAAACGTCATGCTCCCAACATCAATGCAGGCGATCCCGGCATTCGCTTCCCAACGCCGTCGGGAACACGTTGGTCACAGGTCGCGATTCAGTTCAAGAGCGACGAGGCGATCCAAGTGTCCGTTGGCGATGTCAGCCAGATTTACAACTTCGCGCAGATGGGTTTGGTCGACGCTCGAAATGGCCGGCCAACGCTGCAATGGGAGTTGTTGCGGATGATGGCCGCTGAGCGTGGGATCTACACCTGGCATTCGCCGGGCGCGTGTCGCAAGAACAAGAAACGTCGCGAAGTGTTGACGAAGAAACTGCGTGAGTTCTTTGGCATCGAAGGTGATCCCATCGAACTGACCGACGACAAGAAGGGCTACCGAACCGTGTTCAAGTTAACGCCACAGGGGGATTGAATCTGGCACTTTTCGCGGTTGTGAAAATTTTGGACTCGAAAAGTTTTCCAATCAATTGAAGCCGTGAATCGTTGGGTTCGCGGCTTTCTTTGTGCGAAAAGTGCCGGGGAATCAAGCGGCTCCGGCACATTTCGCCAGTAGCGATCGACGGGCCTTGATCGCTTCTGACGACACCAATCGCCGAAGCCGACCACGCCGCTCCAAGCCCCACATTTGGGATGGCTCGTCGCTTCGGATGCTGGCGAGGTTGGCCGGCCAAGGATTGGCAACCATGCCCACAACCACAGGCCCCACCACCGCGCCGGACAACACCGGTAACATCGTCCACGACAACTTCACCCGCGGCATCATCCGCCGCAAAGCCCGGCAGATCATCAACCGACCGGGGCTGAGCGAACAGGACGTGCCCGCGATCGAACAAACGATCCTGGCGCACGTCGTCGAGGCGATGCCGTCGTTCGATCCGGCGATCGCCCACCGCAACATCTTCATCACGACCGTGGTCGAAAGGTTCGTCAAAAGTCTGTTGCGAGACCGGCAACGGATGAAAGCCGGTTCGGGCTACGTCCAATCGCTCAACATGGAAGTCATCGTGCCCGGCGAAGGCCCGACGGATTTGCAGAACACGCTGGAAGAATCAACACGCAACACGCGATTGCAAATCGAACGTCGGCCCGATGACGAGATGCGTGAACTGGTGGCTGACATGGCTCAAATGATCGCGACGTTGCCCGAGCCATGGCAACGCATGCTGGAACTCCGCAAGTCGCATTCGTTGACCCAGGTGTCGGAACTGATGGGCGTGCCGCGTCGCACGCTGCGGGATTGGATGACCCAAGTGGCGGTGAAATTCGAGGAAGCGGGACTGCGTGACTACTTGGCCTGAAAAGTTTTCTGATCGCACCGCCGATTAGCCCGCGACCGGAGTAGCTCAAGGGGTAGGCGGGGACGTTGTTGCACCGCGTCGCTGTTCACCCAAATCCCACACCCACTCAACAAAGGAATCTGATGCCCAACGTGTCACTCGACATCGAACGCCGCGTCGGTCTATCGCTGGCCGTCGGCCGCTATTTGCGATCTGCCGACCGTTTCAACGACGCCTCGCGGGACTTCACCAGTGCTTGTCGATCGCTGCGGAAGCAACTCGGTGCCGACCAACGCTTCGTTGTCCAAGTCGACTTCAAGCACTACCTCGTGACCAGCGATCGCGACGGCAACTTTGACATCGAACCCATCGCATCGTTGTGATGGAAATGAGAGAGCGACCTTGCTGTCGCTGCGGTCGGCCGATGCAAACGATCCGCGTCAAGAACCCGACCTGCGATGGGTGCGCCCGCCCAACGCTTTATCCCAATTGGGAAAACGATGCCCGCCGCAACGGACACCACATCCTTTGCGACTTCGCCGAATACCACCGAACGAACACCACCTACCACGGAGACAACCACTTTGCTTGAAACCATCCAATCCGGCCGCCAATCCAAACCACCACGCGTCTTACTTTACGGGGTCGAAGGCATCGGTAAATCGACCTTCGGCAGTGAAGCACCCAAGCCGATCTTCATTCAAACCGAAGACGGTCTTGATGAGATCGACTGCGATCGTTTTCCTCTGGCGACCAAGTTCGATGACGTTGTCGCTGCTTTGAAAACGCTTCGCGACCAAAAGCACGATTACGAATCCGCCGTGATCGACTCGCTCGATTGGCTCGAGCGTCTCGTATGGGACAAGTTGTGCCAGCAGTACGGCGTTGAGTCGATCGAGAAGGTCGACGGCGGATACGCCCGCGGCTACATGCATGCTCTTTCGCTTTGGCGTGAGGTGTTGGACTTGCTCGGCGTTCTGCGTGCTCGCGGCATGGTGATTGTGCTGATCGCCCACTCGAAGGTCGAGCGTTTTGAAGATCCCGAGTCTTCGCCCTACGACCGCTACTCGCCGCGACTTCACAAACACGCTTCGGCACTGATTTGCGAGTGGTCGGACGCCGTGCTTTTCGCCACGCGTCGCCTTCGCACCCAGAGCGAAGAGACCGGGTTCAATCGCAAGCGAACGATTGCTCACGCGATCGGCAAGGAAGGCGGCGAACGTGTGATCCGTGCTTACGGTTCGCCCACCTGCGTCGCCAAGAACCGCTACGGCATCGGCGAAGAATTGCCGCTTTCGTGGCCGGCGTTTGTCGGCGCGATCGCGAACCACTGACACCACCCAACCAACCATCCGTTTCGATCCCTGTTTCAACCTTTAGGAAACCATTATGGCCGCATTGAACTTTGACGCCAACCAAATCGAACCCACCAACTCGCTCGAACCGATCCCCGCGGGCAAGTACCTCGCCGTCATCACGGACAGCGAAATGAAGCCCACCAAGGCTGGCAACGGCCAGTATCTCCAGATGACGTTCGAGGTCATCGAAGGAGATTTTAAGGGGCGTTTGTTGTGGGTTCGCTTGAACCTGGATAACCCCAACGAGACCGCCGTGCAGATCGCGCAAGCGGAGTTGTCGGCGATCTGCCGTGCCGCAGGCGTGATGATCGCCAAGGACAGTCAAGAACTGCACTCGTTGCCGATCGTGATCAACGTTCGTTTGAAACGCCGCAACGATAACGGCGAGATGCAGAACGAGATTCGTGGTTACTCGGCACCGGCCGGCGCGACCGCTCAAGCTTCTGGCCCCACGGGAAACTCTTCGTCGGTCCCGTCGCCGGGCGGTCAAACGCCACCGGCGAACACGACCGCCCCGTGGAAACGCTGAGCGTGTTGCGAATCGAAGTGCCCCACCCGCCCAGTATCAATCACTACTGGCGGCGGGTGGGGCCGCGAACGTTGATCAGCAAAGGCGGCCGGCTCTTTCGCCGCGACGTATGCCGGTTGCTTCGTGACATGGACGTCCGCCCCATCGCCGGCCCGCTGTCGGTCGATGTGTTGATTCACCCGCCCGACCGTCGCCGCCGCGACATCGACAACGTGCTCAAAGCGTTGCTCGATGCGTTGCAGCATGGCGGTGCGTACGAGGACGACAACCAAATCGTCGACCTGTCCATCCACAAACGCTGCCCGATCAAGGGCGGCAAAGCAATCGTCCAAATCGAGGAAGCCGATGGTCGCCTTTGCCCACAGTTGTCGCCCCGCAAAAAGGGTGTGCCTGAAGTGTGACAAAAAATTTGCCAGCGATGGACCGGGCAATCGCATCTGCAAGAAATGCGACCAAGCCAACGCTCGCTACGCCGGCTTCGGTGAACGCTGGCTGCAATCGCAACGTGGTGCCAAACGACACAACGGGGAGCTGATCCGATGCAACTGAGGCCCTACCAACGCGCCGCGGTCAACGCGGTGTACCTGCACCTTCGTCGCTTCGATACCAACCCCGTCGTGGTGATCCCGACTGCCGGTGGCAAAACGCCAACAATGGCCACGATCTGTGACGACGCCGTGAACCTGTGGCAAGGTCGCGTTCTGATTCTTGCCCACGTCAAAGAGCTGTTGCAACAAGCGTCTGAAAAGCTGACTGCAGTTTGCCCCAACGTCGACTTCGGTGTCTTTTCCGCTGGACTTGGTAAACGGCAAACTGAAGGCGACGTCATCATCGCCGGCATCCAGTCCGTCCACGAAAGTGCGGACGTGCTTGGCTATTTTGACCTAGTGATGATCGACGAGTGTCACCTTGTCCCCAAAGAAGGCGACGGGATGTACCGGCGATTCCTCAACGACGCCAAGCGAATCAATCCCCACCTGCGTGTCATCGGGTTCACTGCGACACCGTATCGCTTGGACAGTGGCCCGATCTGTGATGAATCCGGTCCGCTGCACGAGATCGCGTACGAAATTGGCGTGATGGACCTGATCCGCGATGGCTATCTTTGCCGGCCAACGGCGAAGGCCGCCAAACAAAAGCCGGACACTTCCAAACTGAAAGTTCGCGGTGGCGAATTCGTCGCCGGCGACACCGAAGCGTTGATGAACACCGAGCCGATGGTGGCTTCGGCGTGTGACGAGATCATCGCCGCGACCGAAGACCGCCAATCATGCTTGATCTTTGCCGCCGGCGTCGACCATGCCTATTCCATTGCATCCACCATGCGGGAACGGGGTCACGACTGCAGCGTCGTCACGGGCCAAACGAAACAAGACCGACGCGATCAAACGCTCGATGACTTCCGCGAAGGACGCATCAAGTACCTTGTCAACGTCGGTGTGCTGACCACCGGCTTCGACGCACCCGCGATCGACTGCGTCGTGTTGCTGCGTCCCACCATGTCGCCCGGTCTCTATTACCAAATGATTGGCCGAGGGTTTCGGCTTCATCCCGGCAAGGAAGATTGTTTGATCCTGGACTTCGCTGGCAACGTCGTCCGTCACGGGCCGGTTGATTGCATCGCACCGCCGACGCCCCAGCGTGATGAACGGCCGAATGCAAAAGAATGCCCAAGCTGCGATTCGATCGTGGCGGTCGCTCGGCGCGAATGCCCAACTTGCAAGCACGAGTTCCCGGTCATCGCGGATCCACGCGTCATCTCCCATGCCGGTCGGCCAGCGTCCGCCGCGGTCTTGTCCGATGACATCACCGATCAAACGCACGAAGTTCAAGACGTGATGTACGCGGTTCACACCAAACGCGACGCCGAGGAAGGCGATCCGCAAACGATGTGCGTCGAGTACATCCTGGGCATCAACTTCAAACATCGGGAATACGTGTGTTTCGAGCACACCGGGTTCGCTCGCACCAAAGCCGTCTGGTGGTGGCGTGCCCGTTCCAACGAACCGGTACCGGACACGGCTGCCGAAGCGGTCTCGTTGGCGACCCGCGGGGCGCTCGCATTCCCCGAAGAGATCACGATTCGCAGCATCGCGGGCGAGAAGTTCGACCGAATCATCGACGCCAAGCTTTCTGACAAACCCGACACCTGCTTCGCCGGCATGGATGACGACGATGACGAGGTTCCGTTTTGACATCGCCCCCGCATGTTTCCAAACTTCACGACGCCGCGCTGACGCTGGCCGATCTCGGCTATGCGGTCTTTCCGTGCGCGTCGGGCACGAAACAACCGATCACGACGCACGGGTGCAATGACGCCACCACCGACCTCGACACGATTGACCGTTGGTGGCAACAGTCACCGTCGGCCAACGTTGCCGTTTCAACCAATGGCTTCTTCGTTCTCGACATCGACGTCGGCAGCAACTGGTTGCTCGAAGATCCCGAGCGTTCGCTTGACCTGGCCGTTGCACCGCTTTCGTTGACCGCGCGTGGCGGTCGGCAATACTTCTTCCGCCGGCCCGATGGTGTCGCATGGAAGAACTGGAACAGCGAGCTCGCCAAGTTTGTCGACATCAAGGTTGATGGTGGCTACGTCGTCGTTCCCCCTTCGGTGTTCGAAGGCGGAAGGCGTTATCGTTGGGCTCCGACGATGGGTCTCGATGTCGGGCCGGCCGACTTACCGTTGCCACCCCAGTGGCTGATCGACGACTTGAACCAACTCGCCAACGGCCGCACGTCGGAACGTTCCACGACAGGCAACGCATCCGGCAATTCAATCCCCGCCGGCCAACGCAACGGCACACTGGCCCGACTGGGCGGCACGATGCGGCGAGCCGGAATGTCCGTTGATGAAATCGCCGCTGCGATTCAAGAAACCAACCGCGTTCGTTGCCATCCGCCGATGGACCGCGACGAGGTCGATCGCATCGCCGCCAGCGTGGCTCGGTACGAACCTGATCAAATCAACGTCGCGACGATTGAGAATCATTTCGAGCAAGATCGGCGAGCAGCCCAAGATAAGCTGTTCAATATCGTCTCCAGTCGCGATCTCGACGCGACCGAGTACGACATGGAATACCTGATCAACGGCATTCTCGTGCGTGGCCAACCGTCGATGATCGCCGGCCCAAAGAAGACGCTCAAAACCAATATTAGTGTCGACCTGGCATTATCGCTGGCTGAAGCGACCCCGTTCCTTGGAAGATTCGACGTCAAACTGTCCCGCCGCGTCGGTGTGATGTCTGGCGAATCGGGCGCGGCAACGATTCAAGAGACCGCCCGCCGGGTTGCTCGATCGAAACAGCTTCGTTTGTCCGATTGCGACGGAGCGGTCTGGTGCTTCGACGTCCCACAACTGACTAACCAGGAACACATCGACGCGATGAAACGCGTCATAGAGGACCACGCTCTTGACGTGCTGATCCTCGACCCGACGTACTTGATGATGCTCGGCCTGGGCAACGACGCCGGCAACCTGTTCATCGTTGGAGGGTTGCTCAAGTCGATCGGCGAATTGGCACAAGAGACCGGTTGCACGCCGATCCTGTGTCATCACCTCAAGAAGAGCATCGCCGACCCGTACGAGCCGGCTGAACTTGAAAACATCGCATGGGCCGGCTTTCAAGAGTTCGTGCGTCAATGGATCTTGCTGAACCGCCGCATCAAATACAACCCGGACCGTGGCGGCCACCACGAGTT
>JBCBOO010000409.1:0-4010 GCA_039821235.1 Planctomycetota bacterium | reverse complement strand
CGAAGGCTTCATGCACGAAGCAACGAACCCGCGGCAAGATGACGACGTGAAAATGGCGGTCAAGTTGACCGAGGCCGACCAGATCACGACGTCGATCTATCGTCACGATGACGAATACAACATCGACGGCGTGCACATCGATCCGGACACGGGTTATCCCGAGTGGTACGAACGACTCCGCCATCATCCGCACGACTCCTACGCTCACTCGAGCGTTCGATCGAAGGCGTTCAAGAATGACACCGAGCGGATTGACGCCGAGCAGATGATCCACCTGTTCTTGCGAGAACGCCCGGGTCAGTATCGCGGCGTGCCTCGCATGGTCAGCGCTCTGCCGCTGTTCGCGCTCTTGCGTCGATACACCAACGCGGTCGTTCTATGTGCCGAGACCGCGGCACGCCATCACGGCGTGATCTATAGCGAACACCCATCGCTCGAGGGCGTGGATCCAATTGACGCGATGGATCAGATCGAGCTCGAGCTCGGTCAGTTCACGACGATGCCGGAGGGATGGAAACTCGGCCAACTCAAGGCCGAACAACCGACCACCGTTTACCAGATGTTCCGCGATGCGATTCTGACTGAGATCGCACGATGCGTGAGCATGCCCAAGAACAAGGCTTTGAATGATTCGGGCGGCTACAACTACGCCTCCGGAATGCTCGACTTCCAAACCTACTTCGAAATGATCCAGGTCGAACGCTTTCGCATCGAAGGCGAAGCACTCGATCGAATCCTCGGATGGTGGTTTGACGAAGCCGTCTTGATCAACGGCTACCTACCCGAGCTCGGGTCTCTGCCAGGCGGCATCGATCACGTTTGGGCGTGGGACGAATTCAAGCACGTCGACCCGACCAAGGTGGCCAACTCGCAAGCGACTCTCTGGCAGCTCGGCTTGATGACCGACGCGCAAATCTTGATGCGTATGAACATCGATCCGGAGGAACACTACGAGCAGCTCGCCGAGCAGACGCAGCGACGGCAAGACATCGGCCTGCCACTTCCTGGAGGCATGCACGCTGCCCAGCAGCACCAAGCCAACCAAGAAGCAGAAGACAAGAAAGACCGCGAAGCCGAACAGGAGGCCGCCGCGTGACCAAGCGAACCTGGTTATCTCGATTGCTGGCGTCCTCCGGAGCTGCCACCGAAACGCCACCCTTCATCGATGCGGACAGCGAAGACTCGCCGATGCTCTGGCTGTCGGCCACGGGTGAGACGGTCGACCTGCAGGCGGCTGCCGGTGACGACGGCGACTCACTGCCGACGTTCACCGGGACCGCCTACACCGGCGGCACCATGCGGCCGATGCATTTCTATCGCGACGTGGTCGTCGATCTCTCCGGTGCCAAAGTCGCGCCCAAAGATCGGCCGATCCACCGCGACCATCGAACCGACCAGATCGTCG
This sequence comes from Planctomycetota bacterium, assembly GCA_039821235.1. GTDB lineage: Bacteria > Planctomycetota > Planctomycetia > Pirellulales > Pirellulaceae > Stieleria. The sequence goes on along the minus strand of JBCBOO010000409.1, from coordinate 2,605 downwards.
GGCACAGCCCCGCCGGCGACATCAAGATCGCGGCCAAATCGATCAAGGTCAAAGGGATCATCAGCGGGACCGGCAAGCATGCTCAAGAGGTCATCGCGAACGGCAAAAACAAGTTCCCGTGGCAATTGTCCATCGGGGCGAGGATCGAACGGATCGAGTGGGTCGACGAAGACGCCACCGTCACCGTCAACGGACGCCGATTCAAAGGCGGAATCTACGTCGTGCGGGCGTGCACGATTTTCGAAATCAGTTTCGTTTCACTTGGCGGCGACGACAACACGTCGGCTCGCGTCGCCGCAACCGCGGAAGGATACGCGATGAACTTTACCCAATGGCTGGCCGCACGTGGTCACGACATCAACTCGCTAACGGCTCAGAACCTCGCCACGCTGCGAGCACAGTTCGAAACCGAATCCGGTCAGCCGGCGGCGACACCAACCACACCGCCCGCCGGGCAAACCACGCCGGCTGCCGGCATCAGTGCGGGGGCCGGTATCTCGCCATCGCCCGCCCCTGCGGGGAGGACTGATCCGGCGGCCGGTGCGTTACTCGCCGGCGGCACACCTGCGCCGCCGACTCCGGAGCAGCTTAACGCCCAGCGACTGCAGCTCGAGCGTGAGGCCAACCAACGCGAGGCCTCGCGATTGGAATTGTCGGCCGCACGCGAATCGATCTGTGCCCGGTTCGGAAGCCCCAAGATCAAGGTCGGCGAAGGCGACAACGCCCAAGAAGTCGACTTGCTGGTGCATGCGACTCGCGAGGGATGGTCGGCGAACGAAACCGAGCTGCACGCCCGTCGCAACAGTCGTCCCGACGGTGTGACGATCAGCTCGCCATCGCGTGATGTGAACGCTCGAGGCCTCGAGGCAGCACTCTGCATGACGGCCGGATGTGACGCGGACGCTCTTGCGAACGACTACAACGAGCGGGAAATGAACTGTGCGATGGATCGATCGTATCGCGGGGCAGGGCTGAAACAGCTCTTTGCAACGCGAGCCGCGATCGCGGGACACAGCCAATCGGCCGGGCAGTTCAATAACGACACGATCGAGGCGGCACTACAAGCCGACCAACGCGATCAACTGCTCGCCAACTCGAGCACGTTCTCGACGCCGGGCATTCTGTCCAACGTCATGAACAAGAGTATGCAAAAGGCGTACTCGGCGATCGAAGACATCCTCTCGCTGATCTGCAGTTGGGGACCGGTGACGGACTTCAAGGAGCAGACGCACTATCAACTCACGGTCGATGGTGATTGGTCGGAAGTCGCGAATGATGGGCAACTGAAACATGGTGAGCTCAAAGAGAGCAAGTACACCAACAGCGCCAAGACTCGCGGAATGATGATCGGCCTGACGCGCAAGCACATCCGAAACGATGACTTGCGTGCGTTCCTGCGAATTCCAATGGGCATCGCTCGCAAGAGCGCGAACGCCAAGCAACGAATCGGCTTCGCGGTCTTGCTGCAGATGATCACCGACGGCGACTTTTCGGCCGAAAACGCAAACTTGGTTTCTGGAGCAAGCAGCGTTCTTGGAATCGACGGTCTGCAGCTTGCGGTCAACCTGTTCAAGAAGATGAAGGACGAGACCGGCGAGGAAATCGGCGTTCGCCCTGCGTTGCTTCTGACCGGTACGACGCTCTCGGTCGTCGCCGAGGACCTCTACAAGCAGACGAACATTGACGTTCGCCGCGGAACCAAGAAAGAGGTTCTGCGAAACAACCACGCCAACAAGTACCAGCCGGCCGACTCGCCGTACCTGGACACGGAATACGGCGGGACCGACACGGGCTACTTCCTTTGCGCGGACAAGAACGACATTCCGATCTTGGATGGCGTCGCACTCGATGGCCGCATGGTGCCGTACGTCCAACGTGGTGATGCCAACTTCAACACGCTCGGCATTGAGTTCCGTGCCTTCGATGACTGGGGCGTCGGCAAGGGCAACCCACGCGGTGCCGTTCACTCGACCGGCTCCTAAGCCAAAACGCCAACCTTAGGACAGGCGGCCAGCCTGTCTTGATTCACCAACCAACCAGACCCAGTTACGGAAGACTGAAAACATGGCTGCGAAATTCTCACAGGGCTGCGCCCCGGTGATGGTCGACCACACGCCGGCCGCCGATGTGGCTGCCGGCCAGATCCTGACCATTGGCGAAGCGGTCCGCATCGCCAAGCAAGACATCGCCGCGAACGAGCTCGGTGCGCTCTGTGCCGGCGGTGCGATCTTCAAAGTCGACAAGGTCGTCGGCAGCAGTACCGCGATCACCGATGGTGCCATCGTCTACGCAGACGACACCAACCAGGTCGCGACCACCACGGCCAGCGGAAACAAACGCATGGGTCTCGCCGTCGGTGCTGCCGGCGACAACGACGCATTCGTCTACGTCCACCTCGGCGCGTAAGCCCCGAGGGTGATTCGTCCCGCCGAGCATGACGCTCGCACGCTCGGCACGGAAGCCGAGGCGGGACTCCAATCGAACCAAACGCAGGACCTCGCCGAATGTCGTTACTCGCAAAGTCGTCTGCGTGGCTGGCCAACACGATGGCCCGCCACAACAGCAGCGCCAGCGAGACCGGCCGCACGGTCAAGATCCTGCACGG
>JBCBOO010000408.1:0-4024 GCA_039821235.1 Planctomycetota bacterium | reverse complement strand
CGCCCGAGAAGGAACGCCCGGCTAGCTGATCTCGCACGGCGTTAACGAAGGCCGGATCGGCCTGGTCAGCCAATTCCTCAAGGTGTTGCCGCGACGAACGGCGAGTCAAATTGTTGAGCACACGCTGATTGAGGCTTATGGAGCATCCGCCGAACACCCCGAAGCGGCGTCCGAGATGCTGCGGCACGTCGGCTTGCCGGAAAAGCTCTGGAAGCTACCGCCGAACACGTTCTCCGGCGGGGAACGGCAGTTAGTCAACCTCGCCCGAGCTTTGGCCGTGCGTCCGAGATTACTGCTTCTCGATGAACCCACCGCCAGCCTCGACCCCGCGGCCACCGAACGACTCTTGTCGTTGATTGAGCGGCTCAAGTCGGAGGGACTCGCCATTGTCGCCGTTTTTCATGATCCCGAAATCGTTCGGCGACTCGCCGGACAAACCGTCGAACTTACTGGCGGACTGAATAGCCCCTTGCCTCACGGATTGACTCCATGACAAGTCAGTATCTCACTCGGTGTCGCGTCATCCTGCCCGATCATGTCATTGAGGACGGCGCGATACGGTTGGAAGGCGACAGGATATCCGCGATCTGTCCCGAGGCAGCCAACGCGGATGTTGAAGTCGATCTTGGCGGTGCGTACCTCATGCCGGGTATGATCGATTTACACAGCGATGCGATCGAGTCTTTGGCCGAACCCCGTTCGGGCATCTACCTTCCGTTCGACCTTGCGGCGCGTCAGGCTGATCAGCTTGCCGCCTGTCACGGCATCACCACACTGTACAACGCCATTTCTTTTGCAGGCGAAGAATTAGGGCTACGGTCCGGTGACGCACCGTCGCGGCTCGCCGAGGCGGTCACCGCTCACGCCGCAAACGCCGTCACGGATCAGCGAGTCCACTGCCGCTATGAAGTGACCGTGGAAGAGTCATTGAACAAGATCCTGCGGTTCATCGAAAACGGCTCCTGCGACTTGGTGTCTTACATGGACCACTCCCCGGGGCAGGGCCAATTCCAAGATGAAGCCAACTATCGCAGCTACATGACCGCACGCTACGGCTACAGTGACGAGATGATTTCGGAGTTGCTGGATGCCAAGTCCACGACTCGCTCAGACGGTGACGGCATTCGTCGACGCGTGGAGAGACTCTCGGCGGCTGCCGCCGAGTGCTCTGTTCCCCTAGCCGGACATGACTCCGACTCGAGTCGTCATGTTGACGAGATGATTTCTCTGGGTGCCTCCTTGGCCGAATTCCCGATGACCGAGGAAGCTGCCGCCGCCGCAGTAGCGGCAGGGCTTCATCAGTCGGTCGGTTCGGTCAATGTGATTCGAGGTGGTAGCCAACGCACTGGCATGTCGGCCTTGGCGTTAATCGGTTCCCGTCAAGCGGATTGCTTGTGCTCGGATTATGTACCCGCCACTCTGCTGCCCGCCGTCCTGAAGATCTGTAACGAAACCGAGCTGTCGCTCAGCGAGTCCGTCGGCGTGGTTACCCTGAACCCAGCCAGAGCCGTCGGGTTGACCGATCGAGGCCAGATCCGAGTCGGCTACCGTGCCGACTTGGTTGCCTTCGAAGTTTGTCATTTACAGCGGTCGCTTCCGACGACAATCGCGACTTGGTGTGGCGGGCGTTTGGCGTACTACCGAAGTGCGATCGGGAGCACTGCGACAGTCCTGCAGCCATAAAATGCGGTCATTGCGCGAATCGTCACTGTTTGGTCGGAATCTGCAGAATCGATAAAATGGAAGGAATTTGAGCAGCGAATATGCACTTTCATAGACGAGTTTCGATCATGAGTAAGACTTCCGTTTGGATTGCGTTAGTGATTGCATCGTCGCTGATGCAAGTGGTCGTTGCAGAGAACAGGTCTGTCCGAAGTGTCCAATCGGGAGTGCTGGGTGCTGGCAAGACATGGGCCACACCGTACTACGTCGTCGATTCTGGCGTTGACGGCCCGACCGTCTTCATCACCGGAGGTATTCATGGAAATGAACCCTCGGGAGCACGCTCAGCGGAACAGATTCGGCATTGGCCGATCGTGCGTGGCAAGATGATTGTGATCCCAAGAGTGAATGCGGCTGCTCTCGACTCCAATCGCCGAAGAACTCCTGGTGCCTCGGCAGACGTTGGAGATGTGAATCGGAATTTTCCGAGCCCTGACATCGCCGAAAACCCATGCGGCGAAATCGCGACCGCGGTTTGGAATCTGGTAGTCGATCAGCAACCTGACTGGGTATTCGATCTTCACGAAGGATTCCAGTTCAACATTTCTCACAAGCCGAAACCCGGAAAAGACAAGTCGGTTGGCTCCAGCATCATTTTCGATTCGAAGCAAGACATTGGATCTCTCGTCGATCGCATGGTTGCTGCGGCTAACAGCAGCGTCTCAAATCCGGCTCGCCGTTTCGTACCTCTGGGCCGAGGGCCAAAGAAAACCACGTTGGCGGCGGCTGCAATCGATGTGCTGAATTCAAAGGCGATGATTTTGGAAACCACTTTTCAACATCAACGGCTTCCTGTGAGGACTCGTCAACATCGCGCCATGATGAACGTTGCATTGACTCAACTGGGCATGCTTACAAGCAACTGCATTGATGTAATGACTCCGCCTGCGGATAAAAGACGTGGGCACACTTTCGTTGCTTTGTATGACGATGAAGGTAGTTCAAATAACGGCGTAGAGAACCTATCGCGAGTCTTTGACATGGCGACCGACATCACGGTAGCGCACTTGTCGGCAGACGACATCCGGCCCGAAGTTCTTGGGCAGTTTGATGTGGTTGTGTTTGGCGGTGGAAGTGGTTCCGTGGAGGCGCGTGCGATCGGCAAAAAGGGAGCGAAAGCCGTCACCCAATTTGTCAAAGAAGGCGGGGGATATGTCGGGGTCTGTGCTGGAGCATTTCTCTGCTCCGCACACTATTCTTGGTCGCTCAATCTGGTCGACACTCACGTCCTGACCGGAAAACGAAACGTCGAAGGCCTTGGCCCAAAGAGTATGTGGTATCGCGGCGAGTTCAGTAGCCAGAAGATGCAACTCACTGAAGAAGGTCAAAAGCTATTCCCAAACCTCTCCGAAACTGTCGACGTTCGCTATCGCAATGGGCCGATCGTCTCCCCAAAGAATTCTTTCGGCTTGAAGCCGTATAGCGTTTTGGCATGGTTTCGATCGGAAAAGGTGCTTTACCCGCCGCAGAGCGGGACGATGATCGACACGCCTGCCATCGTGAAGGGTGAGTTTGGCAGGGGACAGGTCATTTCAATCAGTCCGCATCCCGAAGCGACGCGGGGTCTTGAATCGATGCTCGCAATTGCGGTCAAGGCGGTTGCGAGATAATTCCTCCAACAGTTACTCGGTTGAAGATGGCTCGCCGAACGCCGATTTGGGAAGGCTGAGACTTGGTTTAAAGAAGCCGTTCCATGCATGCAACCCGCGACGACTGGGTTCAATAGCTATTCGGATCGAGCTTTACCTTGCCGCGAAAAATCCAATAGATCACAACCGTGTAGCTCAGCACGCATGGAATACCGATGACCGCGATGACAAGCATTGTCCACAACGTCTGATGACTGCTGCGTCCGTTGAAAACCGTGACGCTATTCTCTTCGGCCAGCTTCGACAGCATCAAGTTCGGGAAGATCGCGACGCTGAACAGACACGCAAGTGCCGCGATCACCATGGTTGATGTGAAAAACGCGTAGCCGGGGCGGCCGAGATGCATCGCTCGCGGGATATTCAGCACGGCGAAGAAATTCAGGATCGGAACGATCCAAAGGATGGGGTAGGCGTACAGGTTGTCCGTCGCGTGGGGAACGTGAAACCAAGTGGCTATGGATACCACCGAATAAATGCCGCAAAAGACAAAGAACAGAGGAAGAATCACGCCCTTCACACGGGCTTGCAATTCGTCTTCCGTTTTTAGGTACAGGTAGATCGCGCCGTGCAGCGCGAACAATGACGCCGTCATGACACCGACGAGCATCGGATACCAGTAGACCTGAGAGAGGATGTTCCCTTCGTAGTAGAAC
>JBCBOO010000407.1:0-4057 GCA_039821235.1 Planctomycetota bacterium | reverse complement strand
CGGCAGATTCTTGTAGACCTTCGAAATCGCGTCTTCCGGCAACGGGTTGTCTTTCAGATCTTCGACGGGCTTGCCCACCAGCCGTCGCCGATTAACGAAGATGCGTCCTTCGTCACCCGTGATCAACACGCCGTTGTCGGTGTCGTTGCGGATGATCATTTCAGTATCGCCCGGGTACTTCACGTTGAACATAAACTTGGTCGCGGTGTTGTACCGATCCTTCTGCACGGCATTGCCTTCGGAATCAAAGTCCACGGGATGACTCGCCGTCCCATCGAGAGATAGTGGGCCTTCGGTTTGACCATTGAGTTTGAGTGCCCAGTTGCAGATGTCGACATGGTGTGCACCCCAGTCGGTTAGCTTTCCTCCGCTGTACTCGTACCACCAACGAAACTCGTAGTGGCCATTGGTGTTTCCGCGTCCCTTGCCGTTCTTGGGTGGCAAGTTTCGATACTCTGCGAACGGTGCCGGGCCGATCCAGCGATCCCACTGAAATCCTTCGGGGACATCGGCCAGTGGAATGGACGGGCTGGAGGGTGCACCGCCAATCGCAGCTTGCACTTGCTGGATCCTTCCGACGCGGCCTTCGTTGACGAGCGCCATTGCTTTGACGAAGAGATTGAACGTACTGCGTTGTTGCGTGCCGACTTGCACGACGCGGCCGGTTTCCTTTTGAACCTTGCGAATCAATTTGCCTTCGTCGATCGTCAGCGTGAGGGGTTTTTCACAGTACACGTCTTTGCCAGCCAACATCGCTTCGATCAGCGGCTTGGTGTGCCAGTGATCGGGAGTCCCGATGTGGATCGCATCGATGTCCTTGCGGTCCAGGATCTCGCGATAGTCGACATGTTCACTGGCCTTACCGCCGCTCATTTCCTTGTTGGCGCTGGCGGAGCGGTTGGCGTCCACATCACAGATGGCGGCCACGTCCACCCAATCACGAGCGGAACGCATGTTTCCGCGGGCCATGCCGCCGGCGCCGATGACCCCCATCGTCACGCGATCGTTTTTGCTCTTTGTTTCATCGGCGAGTGTCTTCGGCGTGGAAAAAAAGTACGGCGAAGAGACCGCCGCACCGGAAACGGCGGCCGTTTTTAGAAATTGGCGCCGCGAATCCGCATTGGCTGTGCCTGACGTCTGGGCGGGAACTGCAGAGGGACTGCGATCCATCGTTTTTTTCATAGCGAAGAACTTGCTGTGGGAGGGAGTTTATTCGGAGAGAGGCTGGGAGAACACCGGATTCGCACGTCCGCGAGCCGGCCGCCCAATGCTCCCCACATAGTTTAATCTATCCAAATCGAGGCTACACGGCGTGGCTTCCCCCACCAAACCACTCTTTCGATCCAGGAGACACTCCGTTGGAATTCACGTGTCCGATGTGCGGAAAACGATACCAGGCTGTTCCCGAAAATGTCGGCAAAGCGGTCAATTGCAAGGCTTGTGGGCAGACGTTTCGCGTACCCAGCGAGCCGTCCGCCGACCCGATGTCGCTGGAAGAAAATTCGACCCTCGATGGCGACGACCGATTCACGGCCGGTGAAATTGAAATGAGCACCGCGCCGGTCACGATGCGCGGTGGACAATCCGGTGACGGAGTTTCTCGCGACAGTGATGAAATCGATTACGAGGTTTTTGGCCACGAGACCCAGTACGTCGAGATTACCTTGGATCCGGGCGAGCAAACGATCGCCGAAGCCGGTGCGCTCATGTTTATGAGTGACGGAATCGAGATGGCGACCGTGTTCGGTGACCCGTCGAAACAAGACACGGGGCTGTTCGGAAAGGTCCTCTCGGCAGGCAAGCGTTACCTCACCGGCGAAGCGTTGTTCATGACGACGTTCACCAACAACACATCGCGTCAAGCAAAGGTGGCTTTTGGTGCGCCGCACCCCGGGCGGATGGTCCCGTTGCACCTTGATCAATTGGGCGGTGAGATCATCTGCCAGAAAGACGCGTTCTTGTGTGGGGCTCGTGGGATCACAGTGGACATCGCGTTTCAAAAGAAGATCGGTGCGGGCCTGTTCGGCGGCGAAGGTTTCATCATGCAACGTCTTCGAGGTGATGGGATCGCCATCGTTCATGCCGGCGGAACCATGATGTATCGCGAACTGGAAGCAGGCGAGACGTTGCGGCTGGACACCGGGTGCCTGATGGCGATGGGGCCAACGGTCAACTACGACGTCCAATTCGTCGGCGGCCTGAAGAACGCTTTCTTTGGCGGGGAGGGATTATTCCTGGCGACCGTGCGTGGACCCGGCCCCGTTTGGCTGCAGTCGCTGCCGTTCTCGCGATTCGCTGGTCGGATGGCAGCGGCGATTCCGTCCGCCGGAAACACTCGAAAGGGCGAAGGGACAATTCTGGGCGGGTTAGGCGAGATGTTTATGGGCGACTGACGAGGATCTATCCCGAAAACACTCGGCGCGATAGGGTACCGGTTTACCCGTTCCGCTGGGGCTTTCCGATCGTCAAGGGGCCAGCCGGCGAACACCTCCGAGACCTTTCCTGACGGCGTTCCCATGGCCCTTTCCGCAGATAGCTTTGAATCCAAACTTGCCGACGCGATCGAACAGCGTGACGCCGTGTTGCTGCGTCAACTGATTGATCCTGCCGAATTCGTCCTCATCGCCGTTTCCGAGGAAGAGGCCGAACAGGACGACGAAGAAGCATCGGCAAATGTGTTCAGCACCGAGATGGACGGAATGGAACTCCTGGTCGCGTTCACGAACGAAGAAGCTGCCGGCGGATTCGTCTCCGCGATGGAAGAAGAATTCGAGGATGAAGAAGAGGTGGAAGGCTACGTCCTCGATGGGGGAGCCCTGCTCGATTACATGCCGCCTGAACACGGCTTGTATCTCAATCCCGAAAGTGATGATCCCTTGATTCTCGATGGCGAGTTGGTATCGCTGATTCGCAATGCCGACGGCGAAAGCGAATGATTCGGTTGCGATGACGCGGTCGACACCCAACCCGTATCAAGCACCCCTCGAAGAGCCGGCTCGAGCGGCCGCAGTCCAGCCCGGTGACCTGATCGATTCAGAGCTGACGTTCGACGGTCAGGTCAGCTCCGCCGATCATGTTTCGGCCGTCAAGGAAGCACGTATTCGTGTCGACTATCGTCCGCTTCAATGGATGATCACGCGAACGGGCTTGTTCATCGTGTCCGGCATCGTCGTGATTTCGCTTTTGAATCAGACAATGTTGACATGGCGTCTGTTGGTCGCCGGTGGGGTCGCATTTGTGAGTCTGCTGATGTTGAGATTGCCGACGCATCGCTTTCATCTGGAGATGCTGCCATCACTGCAATTCACTCGCGGCCAGATAAGCGGTCGGCTCGACAGCGAAACGCTGCACATCAAATCGGACGGCTTCGAATCATCGAGCCCGCTTGCAAGTCTCGTCGGATGCGCTACTTCGAACGACTTGCTGGTTCTTTCGTTTCATCGCACGTACCTCTTTTGGTACGCCATCCCGTTTGATTCGTTTCAGTCCCCAGAGAAAGCTCGACAGGTCGCCACCGAACTGGTTCGTTTCTTCCCGGCTCACACGCCACAGCCTGAGCTACGGTTGCTGGAACAACCCGAGGCACAACGCGTGTTCGATCCGCAGCCCGATGCCATTCACTTTTCAGGAGCGTTGACCTCCCAAGAACTACAAGGTTCTCGGTTCATGCGATTGCAAAAGAGCCTCTCAAAGCGGAACTGGATTCGGTCGGCCGTCTTCGCATCCTTGCTCCTACTGTCGGTCGTGTTCGCGCTTGATGCGCCGCCATTCGCAGCCCTGTTCGGTGGTCTTTGGATACTGATCGTCCTTGCGTTGCGATGGCTCCGAAAGATTCTGCACTCGAAGCGAACGCAAGTCGATGGAAAGACGGTGCTTTGGCGTTCGGCGGGTTGGCTGGACGAGTACGGTTATGTGTCACAGACCGCGCTGGGTCAGTCACGTTTCCGCTGGGACTACTTTCAGCACCATGAAGTCACTTCGGATGCGATTGCTCTCTACCCGACGAGCAACCAACTGGTCGGTTGCATGATCGGCCGCGGCCAGTTCCAACATGACG
>JBCBOO010000406.1:0-4075 GCA_039821235.1 Planctomycetota bacterium | reverse complement strand
CCTTGATGGACGAGCACGATTTCCCATCCGCATTCGGCTGCCACAATCATGGCGAGAGGAAATCGAGATGCTCAAGCAATTGCCCGTCGCAAATGCAGGTGGCAAGCCCGTTCCGCTTTACGAGTTGGCAACGATTCAGTTGGAGCAAACCCCGCCGACCGTGGAACACGAAGACGGACGGCGCCGCACCTTCGTGTCGGCCAACGTGCGCGGCCGTGACGTCGCCTCGTTTGTCGCCGAAGCAAAGGCCGAGGTGGCCCGCGACGTGAGCCTTCCCGCGGGCTACGAACTTCGTTGGGGCGGCGATTTTGAAAACTTGCAATCGGCCAGCCGTCGGTTGGCAATTATCACGCCGATCGTGCTGATCGCGATCTTCATGCTTCTGCTCACCTCGTTCGGTTCGGCGCGACTCGCGGCCTTGATCTTCACTTGTGTGCCGATCGCGGCCAGCGGTGGTGTGTTCGCGCTCGCCGTCCGGGAGATGCCCTTCAGCATCGCCGCCGGTGTCGGCTTCATCGCCTTGTTTGGTGTCGCGGTGCTGAACGGGTTGGTCTGGGTGGCCGACGCGGAAAACCACCGAAAAGCGGGGAAGACTCCGCGAGAATCATCCAAACGAGCGGCCAACGATCGCCTTCGTCCGGTGTTGATGACGGCGATGGTCGCCAGTCTCGGATTTCTGCCGATGGCGTTGTCGACCAGCGACGGAGCCGAGCTGCAACGACCTCTAGCCACGGTCGTTATCGGCGGGTTGATCACGAGCACGTTGCTGACCTGCATCGTGATCCCGGCGATCTATCCGTGGTTTGCGGAGCGATCCTCCAACGAGAATCAAAACTCGAATCTTGGAAAACGGGTCAATTTGTAGAGAAGCATAGATTGACATATCGCCAGATGGCGATATGTTGTTAGTAGACCTACTTGCTGGAAGATCACATGCCTCGCAAAGCAATCGCTCGGAAGTCGAAAAAGCCCTCTCCATCGAAAAAGCCCTCTCCATCGAAGAAGTCCGCTGCGAAACCACTTGGCACCGTGGCGGACTTTGCCGAGGCGGCGGAATGTCTCAAGACGTTGGCGCACCCGGTTCGCCTGCGGATCGTGCAGCTATTGCTGCATGGCCGCTACACCGTTGGTGAGTTGGCGGAGGATTGTGGAATCCAAGACAACGTCGGTTCGGATCACTTGCGTTTGCTCCAACGCTGTGGGTTTCTGACCAGCGAGCGAGAAGGTCGGAAGGTGTACTACCAGGTCGCCGAACCGCATTTGGAAAAGCTAATGGCCTGCATCGAGGGACGATTCCTTCCGCGCGGAGCCCAGGACCGGTGATTTCCGGGAGCGAAAAACTCCCTTTTTTTGCCAGGAAAGCTCGATGAATCGCGATATGTCAACGTTTACGACTTGCGATATAGAAGAGTGAAGGAGATTTCAATGCAAACCATTTCAGTCAAGCAGTTGGCCGACAAGCAGAGCCAAGGACACGTCGATCTGATCGACGTGCGGATGCCGACGGAGTACCGAGAGGTGCATGCCGAGGGAGCGGTCAATGTGCCGCTTGATTCCCTGGATCCGAAGACGGTTGCCGATTCGGTTGGAGCGGACAAACCGGTCTACGTGATTTGCAAAAGCGGGAATCGCTCCAGCAAGGCCGCTCAAAAATTCGTCGGCGCGGGGATCGAGAATGTCATCAACGTCGGTGGCGGAACCACCGCGTGGGTCAACGCAGGACTGCCGGTCGTCCGTGGCAAAAAATCCGTCTCGCTGGAGCGCCAAGTGAGAATCCTGGCCGGCTTTTTAGCGTTGCTGGGCGCCTTACTGGGGCTCGTGGTTCATCCATACTGCGTCGGGCTCTCCGCTTTTATTGGGGCCGGTTTGATGTTTGCCGGTATCACTGACACCTGCGGAATGGGGATGATGCTTTCGAAGATGCCTTGGAACCAATGCGAGGATTCGGACTCATGTTCGGTCTAGCGATCCTGTTTGGCTGCATCGTGGGTTTCGCTCTCGGTTTGACCGGCGGAGGCGGAGGTGTGTTTGCGGTTCCGTTACTAGTCTATGGACTGGCCGTTGCACCGCGTGAAGCCGTAGGGATTTCGCTCGCGTCGGTCGGCGGCACCGCCATGTTTGGTGCCGTGCCGCGTTTGTTTCGGGGGGAGGTGGAACTGCGGACGGGGCTTCTGTTCGCGTTCGCTGGAATGCTGGGAGCGCCGCTGGGTTCCTACCTTTCAACGCTTGTGCCCGAACATGTGCTGCTATTGATGTTCGCCGTTCTGATGCTGGTCGTCGCCCAGCGAATGTGGGCGAAGACGACGAATCCCAGCTTGGCGAGCGGCGTTTGTTTCACGGAATCGCAGGATCAACGGGATCGCAGTGCTTGCCAGCGTGATGAAGACGGCAGGCTTCGGTTGACGTCAAAGTGTGCTCGACTGCTCGTTCTTGTGGGACTCGCGACTGGAGTCTTGTCAGGCATGTTTGGCGTCGGAGGTGGTTTTGTGATCGTGCCGGCGTTGGTTTTGTTCAGCGGTATGGCCTTCCATCAAGCGGTGGCAACTTCATTGTTTGTCATCGTCTTGGTCAGCATCAGCGGTGTTGCCTCGCATTTGTTAGGTGGCAACAGCTTGTCTCTTGAGACAACGCGGCAGTTTCTCGTTGGCGGTTTTGCCGGCATGTGGGGCGGCGGCGTCGTGGCAAAACGGTTGAAAGGCCCATCACTTCAAAAAACGTTTTCGGTGGCAGTCGTCTTAGTCGCCGGATTCGTGATCACCGAGTCGATTCTTTTCTCAATGACAGATGTCAGATGAAAAATGTCAAATGACCAATCTTCACGCACTACCCTAGCCTCCATCCCAGACTCTCGCCGTTCGGAGAAATCCCATGTTGCTCAAATACTTCTACGATCAGAAACTTGCGCATGCTTCCTATTTGGTCGGTTGTCAGCGAACCAGGGAAGCCGTCATTGTCGATCCCGGTCGCGACGTTGATCAATACATCGAGATGGCGGACCACGAAGGCGTTAAGATCACGGCAGTCGCCGAAACGCACATCCACGCAGATTATGTTTCGGGCGCTCGCGAATTGGCCGACCGAATTGACGCGAAGCTGTATGTGTCCGATGAAGGGCCGGCGGAGTGGAAGTACCTCTACTTGGACGGTTACGATCACAAGTTAGTCCGTGATGGCGACCACTTCATGATTGGCAACATCAGGTTCGATGTCATTCACACGCCCGGTCACACACCCGAGAGCATCTCATTCATGCTGACGGATCAAGGCGGTGGTGCGAACGAGCCGATGGGAATCTTCACTGGCGACTTCGTGTTCGTTGGCTCGATCGGTCGCCCTGATTTGCTCGAAGAAGCCGCGGGGTTGATGGGGACAGCCGAAGCCGGCGCCCGCGATCTGTTCAGGTCGGCCGAGCGATTCAAGTCCCTGCCGGATTACATGCAAATTTGGCCGGCTCACGGTGCCGGCAGTGCGTGCGGGAAGGGCTTGGGGGCCATTCCATCATCAACGATCGGTTACGAAAAACGCTTCAATCCCGCCTTGCAGTACACCGACGAAGAAGCGTTCGTCAAATACATCTTGGCCGACCAGCCCGAAGCCCCCAAATACTTCGCCGTGATGAAGCGAGTGAACAAAGAAGGGCCGAAAGTGCTGGGTAAAGACCATCATCACACGATGTTGGACGTCGCGAAACTGTCTTCCGCGATCGAGAAAGGAACTGTCGTTGACCTGTCGACCAGTGCAATATTTGCGAAAGGGCATGTTCCTGGTTCGATCAATCTCCCTGTTGGCATGTTGGCGGCATGGGCCGGTTGGTTACTTGATTACGACAAACCGATTTACCTGATCTGCAAACCTGATCAACTCGAAGAAGCCGCTCGCGTTCTGCACAAGATCGGCGTTGAGGAAATTGTCGGTGGTTTCGACGCCGAGCAGATTCAGGCGTCGGGGCTTGCAACCGAAGTTTACGCCACGGTTACTCCCGCCGACTTGTCGCATGCCGGTAACGCGTCAAGATTCTGCGGCAAGCGACCCAGGAACTGATGCTCAGCCTGTTCGATATGCCCTTCTTTCCATT
>JBCBOO010000405.1:0-4081 GCA_039821235.1 Planctomycetota bacterium | reverse complement strand
CACGGCGATGCATTAGCCCAGGAACCCGATCGGGTAATCGGTGCCCGCACCGACGAAGTTCCGGATGTTCGGCAGGATTTCAGGCATCGAGCCATCGTTGGGTAGGCCATACCACATCGCCAACTCGCAGGCCATCTCATCGACCGACGTCGTTGGCAGCAAACGCCCACGACCGAGGTCTAGTTCGTTGCCCGGTGCGAGTGATTCCGGATAGGTGCCATGCAGGCGCCCGCCGGCGACGGGACCGCCCATGATCAATTGGTTACCGCCCCAGGCGTGGTCACTACCTCGCCCGTTGCTGTTCAGTGTTCGAGCAAAATCACTGGCCGTGAAGAGAACCACATCGTTGGTCATTCCGATCGCATCGATGGCGTCCTGGAAATTCTTCAGCGACTGACTGACATCGGACATGTTGCCGGACTGATTATTGATCAGCTCGTCGTGGTTGTCGTAGCCGCCATCGCTGACGAAGAAGATCTGACGTTGCTGGCCGAGCGTTTCCTGGGCCCGGATCGCGCGTGCGACGATACGAAGGTTTTCCTGCAATCGAGTCAGATTCTCCGTCGGGAAATGAGCATCGACGGGATTGTCGTCAATATTGACTGCTTCATTGAATGCCACCGCGGCATCGATCGAGTTGCGATTGACCTGTGCGAACGTCTTTTCAATCAGGTTCCCGTAAGACCGCGACAGCGCGTCGTCGTTCAGCGTTCGGTAGATGGTTTCCCGAGTCCAGGGCTGGTTATAGTTTTGGACTTCTCGGGCGCCATTGCGATCAATGACGTAGGGCACAACGGAACTGCCGGTCTGCAACATGTTGACGTTGTCGATGGCGATGTTCATCGACACGGTTGGGTTGGTGTTGGTGGTGCCGTTGACGACATCCGCCATCCGCCCGGCCCAGCCATCGACCTGTGACCGAGTCTGTGGCACGGATGTCATCCAGTGACGCTGCAGGTCGGCATGAGAGAAGAGTCCCAGCGGAAGATTCGTGCGTGCCTGGTATTCCTGCATGGTGGTCGGTTCGACCAGGCTGCCCACGTTGCAAAGAAACGTCAATTTCCCGTTGTCGTACAGCTCCTTCATTTCGGGCATGTCGGGATGGATTGCAAATTGCCGACCGCTCGATGAGTCGGTGATGGAGTGGAGCCCTTCTTCGGGCAAGCCCAACGCGCCATTACCGGGTGCGTAGACGCCGCCTCGCGCTTCCAGGTAATCCGCCCGCTCAGCGGTGGAGAGCGGCGAAAGCGTATTGAATGAGTCGTTTCCGCCGAACATGAACAAGCAAATAATCGCTTTGTAGCCGGTCAGGTTTCCTTCGGCGGCCGTTGCCGCATTGGTCGCCGAGAGACTAAAGAGCGTCGACAAAAGCGACGTGTTCGTCAGGGCGGCGCATCCGCCGGCCAGTTTTGCCAAGTCGCGTCGTCGGATCTGGGCAGCCGAAGGTTTTCGCGGGTCGGTCATGGATTCGGTCTCGCGATTGAAAGATAAGATGGAGGAGCGTTGGGAATCGATGTCGCTTACTGGGAGACTGCAGCGAACGGCGAGCACAAAATCACTTGCATCGCCGTTTGGACACGCCAGTTTTCGTACTCACTGGCCCAAGTCGAATTGTCGGGCATCCAGGCCGTGTTCGTGCTGATGACGTCGTGCATCCGGAGCTTGAAGTCTTGCGGCAGTGTCCCCGAGCAGAATAGCAAATCGAATTCGTCCAGCACCTGCATCAGGCCTTCGCTGGTTCCAACGATGTCCGTCCACCGGCTGTAGTCAAAGTTCACGCGGGATCCCGAGTACGCCCAGGCATACCCATTGTAGATGTCCCATTTGAATTTGTTTTGCAGATGGTTGGAGGTAACGGCCGTCTTGACCTGAAATTCAGGGGCGGTCAAAAATCCATTGGGAATGCGACGCGATGGCGTGTGGTCGATGATCTCACCGGGTGGCTGATAGTCCGGCAAAAAGAAGCTAAACACGGAGGGCTGCTTGTAGGGAGCTTGCTGCCAATAACCGTCATTGGTCAGCAATCGCACGTAGCCGTTCTGGTAGTCGCTTTCGCCGTAGGTCCCACGCATCAATCTGGAGTAGCGAAGGGTGGGTTCCACCAATGATGAGTAGCCCGTGCCGCGGGGCCGGACTTCGACACCCATTGGGTCCCGACGGGTCACCGCACGTTGCCCCCGCCAGGCTTCCGGGTCGAGCAAGATGGTTTTGATGACCGTCGCCAAGTCTCCTTTGACGCCTTCGCCGTTATCATTGAATTTGCGAGCGACACGGCGAATGTAGCCACGCGATGGGTTGCTTTTGACGAGTCGCTGAATCAGACGACGTGCGATGAACGGGCCCACGTTTTCGTGCGACATGAGGTTTTGAATCGTGGCGGCAATGTCCGCGTTTCCATCAACGCTCGATTCATCTCCAATGACTTCGCCACCGAGGAGTGTCTTTGTCCCTGGTTCATGTTCCGTGTTGAACATCTCCATCGGGTATTCCAGTTCGTTGCCCCACCAGAACTGAGAGTTCGGGGCGGCATTCGGGTGTGGCTTCATGGCCAATCCCGTGAATACCTTCGCGTACTCTTTGATGTCGTCGTTGTCGTAGGTTGGGATCAATTGACCCTGGTCATCTCGTTTCAGTCGACCGTCTTGTTCAAGTTCGTATAGCCCGATCGTGAACAGCTGCATGATTTCACGCGCATAGTTCTCATCGGGAAATCGACTCGCCGCCTCGTCCGTTTTGCGGTTTCGATTGTGGCTGAGGTATGTGCCCATGACGGGGTGATACGTCACATCGGACAACAAGTCGGCGTAGTTGCCGAACGCATTTTCGACCATCAAGTCGTAATAGCTTGTCGGTCCCAACCAACGTCCTTCACCCGTGTGATGTCCTGGGTTGGCGTCGTTGAATCCGGCGCCGTCTTCGCTGGTGACTAAGATCTGGATCAAAGCCCACGCCGTTCGTTGTCGCAGTTGATCGGGCGCGTTCAAGGCTTGATGCCACCAAGCGTGGTAACGATAACGCTGGACGTAGATGCCGCCCTGCGTCGACGTGTACCCATCGTCGGCGATCATCTGGACGGCAAGCGGCCGATGCAGGCTTGCCGGCAACTCCATTTGCTCATCGATCCATTCTTCACAGGCCTGACGGACGCCGATCTGTCCCATCCGTGTCGCGAGCGCTTCGATCTCTTCGATCGTCGGGCCGAACGTCGCACGCGAAAGGAATTGCGCGGCGTACACCTTACGCTTGACGACCCCGACTTCGCGTCGAGACTCCGTCTCAAAGAAACCGGCAAACGAAGACCCGGTCAGGAGCACGCCGGTCATCACCAAGACGATGAACCAGCGAAGGCTTGGACGTGCCAAGTTCGGCATGGGAGCATTCCTTCCAGACGAGAAAAGCTCGGCAAAAGCCGAGTGAGAAGAGACTTCCGCTAGACGAAGTTAGGAACGGCTTGTTCGATGAAATGGCGACACCAAATTCGCCACTTTCTCAAAATTTTCCACCTCGCCAACGACGCGAACCTAAGCGTTCGCTCGACCGAAGTCAAGTTTTGGCGGCGTTTTCCAGTCTACTCTCCCGGTTGACCGGCTCGATTTCGAATGGGAAGGATGATCTGAGAGGGGTACTTGGGCGAATGATGCAGCGTGTTTTTGGCAACGACCCCCTCGGTCTCGTCGTAGTTGTTCCCCCCGGTGTTCAGGTTGCGCATGTACTGCGGAAATTTGCTGGACGAAATTTCTACCCGAATGCGGTGGCCTGTTTTGAATTCATGGCTGGTAGACATCGCGGTCGGGTTCAGCTCGTAAACCTGCCCTTCTTCCATGAACACTTCTTTGTCGTAGCCTTCTCTGTAGCGTGCACGCAGAATGGTATCGTCGACGTTCCATGAGCTTCCATCGGGATAGACGTCGCATAGTTTGATGGCAAAGTCGGTGTCTTTCGCGTCCGAGGAAACGAACAATTTTGCTCGGACGAATCCCGTGACGTCGACGTCATTTTTCAAGACATCCGAAGGCGGCAGCTTTGATCAACGTGGCATCGAAGCGCGTGCAGACGTATTGGTCTTCACGTCGGATGTCTT
>JBCBOO010000404.1:0-4086 GCA_039821235.1 Planctomycetota bacterium | reverse complement strand
GCAACACCTTCCCGACGAAGTGCTTGGACTGATTAACAACTGGATCTTGCACAAGGTCAGCGACGCGGCGGTGGTGAACCGCTTGAAACGCTCGATTGGCGGCATCAACGAAGGGTTGTGGCGTCAGTTACCGTCACTGGCGGCCGGCCAAGCGATCGTGTCATTCACATCGCTCTCTCGACCGCTGCAAGTCACCATCGACCCAACGCCCTGCAAGCTGTTGATGATCGATTAACAAAAAACCGCTCTCGCAGAACTCTTGCACGAACACTGCGAGGCGGCTATCGGAAGGACTGATCGGCGAACCGTCAGTACTAACTTAACAGGTTAGCTCGCCGTCCAGGCCTAGTCAATTTCGATACTGACGGCGGTGACCGGCGCCGTACTGCCGGAAGGAGTCATTTCCATGACAACCATTAATGCAGTTCGGTACAAGACGGGGGAAACCTGCGTCATCACCGGACACTACCTGTTCGACAAGTACGTCGATGGGTCGACCACGCCTTCGCCGACGGCCGAGGAGAAACGAATCCCGCTCTCACGCAACGAAACGTTTCCTCCAATTCGGTCCACGGAGAAAGCTTGTTTCTGGAAACGGGAGCAATAGACCGATGCCCAAGAAGGTAACAGGTAAAGCGGCAGCAAAGGCATCTTCAAAGGTGCTTCGCGATGGCCGCACCGGCAAGGCGTCCAAGACCGCAGCGGGGTCGGCTTTATCGCAACGCGAAGAGTCGCCAAAGAAAAAATAGCATTCGGCAATGAATGCTTGTGAAAGCCCGCAGGGTTGTCCCTGCGGGCATTTTTGAGATACAGGATTGTCGGTGTGATCTCTAATCGTTGAATAGGGAATGGAGATAACTTGATCTTGGATTTGGCGATGACCTACGATGCCCCTAGATACTTACTTCACAGTGATCACATGAACTTTCATCAAATCGTTTTCTTAGTCGGGTGTATCATCGTCCAATTTGGCGAAGTGAAGTCGCAGGACAATCTAAACATTCGCAGACAAACACAAGAATTGTTAACGCCTCGCCACGCCCTCGACCGTGTTAGGGACGAGCATACCGATGCTTCGCCAATTGTTGTTGCACAGGGGGAGCTAGACAGTTTGATCGCCCCAGATGGTGGTGGCGCGTGTCCGCTTTCTGCGGCACTGATCGGTTTGCAAGGACTGCGTGCGATGGCTGACCTACCGATGCACCCGCATCCACACCGCTTGGCGCTTAAAATGTTCCAAGCGAAACCGGAGCTAAAGGCAGGACGCATCAGCAACGAACGGTTTGCCGATTTGCTTGCTTTTCTATGTAAAGAGTTAGATGGTTCTCCGGTCTCGATCGCGACCATCTCGTCTCCGAATAGTGAACACGCAGGACCAGGTCAGCGTTGGGCCGAGTCAGATGGCCCAGACCTGACGACTTCAAAAGGCGAAATGAAGTTTCTGAGCTACTCGGTGACCACAGCGGACGGAACCGTACGAGGCAGGCATTTTGTGTTGCTAAAAGAGAACAATGAAGGCAAGTTGTCATTTCTCAATCCTGCGAGCCCGTTGAAACAGCGATTCTTCTTGGTCGAGTATGGGGGCGTCCCGACCGCGACCAAACAGCGAGTGTTCTTTGTCGTCCCCGACGGACTGGATAAGTCCAACCAAACCTACGAACTAAATACGATATTCACTGTTCGATTCTTGGCGGACGACGCCGATGAATCGCCTGACGACGCTTCGAGGGTCGAGGCCATCAAAGCCAAGATTGACTTGCTGGCTGATCAGTTGCGATCGTCAGGCGAATTGACCTCGCCGATAGCTTGGCGACGTGGGGGAGCCGAATTCGGATTGCCAGGTGTTGACCTACCGGTGGAAGTTGGAGGCGGTGGTTACTCGGCTTCCGAAGCAATCGAATTGTTTCGCCATGCTGGGAGAATCAATCTGAACTTGCGTGATGTCATCGGAGGCGCACATGGCCGGCCTCTGACAAAATCAAGCACAGCACTATCTCAGGATGTGTTGCGGAAGCTTGCGGCCGGGGAGGCCTACGTGGCGGTGGCGATTACGGAGCCAACCGCGGGAACAGATATGAAGGCCATGAAAAGTAACGCTGTTCGTTACGAGGCTGGCTTCAAATTGACCGGACGCAAGCTTTGGAACGCACGGTTGCGTCAAGCGACTCACGTTGTGCTCTACACACTGGCGGCCGACCGCAATGACGGAGAACGTTCGGCGTTTCTCATCCCCATCGATCATCCCGGTTTAAAAGTGGTTGACCGCTACGCCCATGGGCTGACCGGCAATTCGTTTGGTGGTCTTGAATTCAACGACATGTTCGTCAGCCGAGCCCACCTGCTGGGCGAAGATGGTGATGGAGGTGAAATTTTCAACGAACATTTTCAATACTGGCGACTGATGCAGGCCGCCGCGGCGATCGGATGCGGCGAAGCAGCTCTGGATCAGATGGCCGAGCGAATCAAAACACGAGATGCATTTGGCGCACCGATAGGCCGCTTCACGCACCTGCAGCAACCACTCGGTGAGTACCTAACAAAGTTGCGAATGGCGATGTCGCTAGCACGGGAGGCGGCCCAAATGATCGACAATGGCGACTACGACGGTGCAACGCCGTTGGTCAACGGCCTGAAAGCTGAAGGCGTCGAAATCGCATTGTCAGCGTGTGATGCAGCTATGCGTGCCCACGGAGCGATCGGATACAGTCGAGAAACTGATCTCGGTGATCGAGATCGAGATCTGATGGGATTGCGAATCGCTGACGGCACTACGGACGTTATGCGAATGACGGTCGTAAGTGAAAAGTACGGATCCGATCTTTGGAAGATGGCGGTATACGGTGTTAGAGACACCAAGGACAGCAGCACAAAAGACGAACAGCAGCCTGCAAGTGTTGAGTAACTTATTGGACTGGGCTGCTCGAATGACGTTGTCTCGATAACATTCTTCCCGTACCAAGCGGTCTTCTAAATCGGAAACACGAACAGTCGTACGACTTTGCTTGGCTGTGCTACAGCATTTGGGGACAAATGTTGATTGTGGATCAGTTGAGGAATCCCTAAACGGATTCAGTCGGCTGCTGTGAATCCGATCTAGAATTCTCGCATTCTTGCTCCCCACGTGACCAAACGTGTCACGAGCGTTGACTTCAATGATCCGGACTAGCGGCTTTGCTAGCAAAATTCTGAATTGGGGGATTGTCTGGGTTTGGGGACACGGGATACTATGATTGCAGTGTTTAGTTCACGCTACACACAGAGAGTCGGGGCCCGTCGTTTTGCGGGTTTCTGGAGGAGAAAGTGGTTGATGGAGATTGCCATGCTTTGGATGCAGTGGATTTCGGGCGACGATTCGGCGGGGAGGCCTGCGCGATGAAAAAAGCTCGTGGTGCGAATTCATTTGGCGCGGTGCTGCGCGAGAAACGAATGGCGAAGAAGATCACACTGCGCAAGTTCGCGGAGATGATCGGCGTGTCGGCAACCTACCTGTCGCAGGTCGAGCAGGATCACTTTGCGCCACCCACCGCTGATCGTGTCACGAAGATCGCCGAGTTGTTGGGCGAAGATCCCGACGAATGGATTCGGCTGGCCGATCGCGTGCCGGATGACGTGGATGTCATGGTTCGCCAACACCCCAAGGACATGCCCGAGCTGATGCGGTTGGCGACTGGGCTTTCACCGAAACAATTTGAAATCATCAAAGAACAGATTCGTAAAATGAAAAAGCGGGGGAAGTGACGATGGTCGTTGATTTGTTGGCACAGGGAATCGAAGTGCCGCCGCTGTCGTCTCGCCAGATCGCTGCTGAGGCCGACGCGGTGCTGGCGGAGTACGCGAAGCGATTCGGGCCGATCACGAAACCTCCCATCGAAATCGAAGACGTTGCGACGTCGGTGTTGCCGCTGACGTTTGGGTTCTCGGATCTCCAGAGCCAACTCGGTGGTCGCGTTCATGGTGCGATCTGGTTTTCGCGGCAGCACATTCTGATCGACGACGCGCTGAATCCTGATCACTTTCCCGATCTGCTTGGTCGCTATCACTTCACGCTCGGCCATGAAATCGCACACTGGCAGTTGCACCGGTTCT
>JBCBOO010000403.1:0-4185 GCA_039821235.1 Planctomycetota bacterium | reverse complement strand
CCGGTAGCAAGCAAAAGAAAAAGGATCTGACGAACCGCTTGAAAATCGTCGAGTCGATTCGGGATAGCGATAACCGTCCCGAGTGGATGGTGTTGGATGTGATTCCGGTCATTCCTCCCGATCTGCGTCCGCTCGTTTTGCTTGATAGCGGCAACTTCGCGACGAGTGATTTGAATGACCTTTATCGGCGGATCATCAACCGAAACAATCGGCTTCGTAAGCTGGTCGACTTGAATGCTCCAGAGGTCATCATTCGGAACGAAAAGCGAATGCTGCAGCAGTCGGTCGACGCATTGTTCGACAACAACCGCTGCAAACGGCCGGTGCTCGGGTCCAGTAATCGTCCGCTGAAATCCTTGACCGACATGATCAAGGGGAAACAGGGACGGTTCCGAGAAAACCTGCTCGGCAAGCGAGTCGATTACTCGGCACGAAGTGTGATCGTGGTCGGTCCGCGTCTGAAGCTGCACCAATGTGGTCTTCCAAAGAAGATCGCTCTCGAGCTCTATCAGCCGTTCATTATTCGGCGTCTGAAAGAACTCGGACACGCCGACACAATCAAATCCGCCAAGAAGATGCTTGAGCGGAAAGATGAGGAAGTGTGGGACATTCTTGAGCAGGTGATTACGAATCACCCGGTCCTGTTGAACCGGGCCCCCACGCTGCACCGAATGGGTATTCAAGCCTTCGAGCCCACGTTGGTCGAAGGAAACGCGATTAACCTGCACCCGCTCGTCTGCAAGGGATTCAACGCGGACTTCGACGGCGACCAAATGGCCGTTCACCTGCCGCTTTCGATCGAAGCTCAGGTGGAAGCACACACGTTGATGATGAGTACGAACAACGTGTTCGCACCGTCCAACGGGAAGCCGATCATGAGTCCTTCTCAGGACA
The DNA here is from genome assembly GCA_039821235.1 of Planctomycetota bacterium. GTDB lineage: Bacteria > Planctomycetota > Planctomycetia > Pirellulales > Pirellulaceae > Stieleria. Next base: position 3,291 of record JBCBOO010000403.1, on the reverse strand, counting down.
TCGTGATGGGTTGTTACTACATGACGTGTGAACTGCCCGACCGCAAGGGACAGGGCATGACGTTCTCGGGCTACGACGAAGTCGAGTTCGCGTACGCACAGGGGACGGTCGATTTGCACGCACAAATCAAGATGCGTCTGCCACGTCACCAACGGCTGAAGGCCGAAAATGACGAGACGCGTTACGGTGCGATCATCGAAACCACGCCCGGACGTGTTCGCTTCAACGAAATGCTGCCCGACGGCATGGATTTCTACAACCGAGCAATGCGCAGTGGCGACCTCGCTAGCGTGATCAGTGACTGCTACCAACGCCTCGGTCGACGAGCGACGATTAACCTGCTCGACGACATGATGCAAATGGGCTTCCGCGAATCCACCCGCAGCGGTCTGTCGTTTGGTACCGATGACCTGGTGACGCCGGATTCGAAAGTCGAGTTCATCAAGCAGGCCGAAAAAGAAGTCATGCGTCTGAAAAAGGCGTATGACCGCGGTCAAATGGCGGATGACGAGCGATACAACATGGTTCTCGACGAATGGACCAAGGCTCGTGAATTGATCACGACCGACATGATGTCGGCGATGGAAAGCGACACTCGAAAAGGCGAGTGGTACATCAACCCGGTTTTCTTGATGAGCCACTCGGGTGCTCGTGGTGGTATCGCTCAAATTCGTCAGCTCGCTGGAATGCGAGGCCTGATGGCGAAACCAACCGGTGAGATCATCGAGACGCCAATTAAGGCTAACTTCCGAGAAGGGCTTTCGGTGCTCGAGTACTTCAGTTCCACACACGGTGCCCGAAAGGGTCTCGCTGACACGGCATTGAAGACGGCCGACAGTGGTTACCTGACTCGAAAGCTGGCCGACGTTGCACAGAACGTTGTCGTCACGATGGATGACTGCCACACCACGCAGGGGATTACCAAGGGTGTGGTCTATCGCGGTGAAAAGGTCGAGGTGCGTTTGGCCGACTCGATCAATGGTCGCGTCAGCCGCAAAGCGATCGTCAACCCAATCACGGACGAGTTGATCGTCGGCGAAAGCGAGATGATTACTCCCGAGATCGCTCGTAAGATCGAGCAAATGGGTCTCGAGCGTATCCAAGTTCGAACGCCGATGACGTGTGACGCGCCGCTCGGTGTTTGCCGTCGTTGTTACGGAATGGACATGTCGACCGGTGCAATGGTCGAAGAGGGCATGGCCGTCGGCATCATTGCGGCACAGTCAATCGGTGAACCCGGTACCCAGTTAACCATGCGGACGTTCCACATCGGTGGTTCGGTCAGCAAGGTTATGCAGGAATCCGACATCAAGAGTAAGAAGGCCGGCGAAGTGCGTTTGACGCGGATCCGGGCCGTTGCCAACGCCGAGGGTCGGCAAGTCGTTCTCACGCGAAACGGTGAAATTGCCCTCGTGGATGATCGGGGTCGTGAATTCGAAAGCTATCCGATTCCGACCGGATCGATGCTGATGGTCGAAGACGGCGACAAGGTCGAACCCGGGACAACGCTCTGCGAGTGGAACCCGTACTCCGTGCCGATTCTCTCCGAAGTCTCCGGTAAAGTTCGCTTTGAAGATATTGTCGAGGGCGAAACGGTCCGCAGCGAAAAGGAAGCCAGCGGTAAGATGAGGATGGTCGTCGTCGAACACAAAGGCGACTTGCACCCCCAAATCGTTGTCGAAGACAATACCGGAAAGGCACTGAACGTTCAGTTCCTCCCCGAGCAAGCGACAATTTCGGTCGTCGATGGACAGGACATTGATCCCGGTACGGTCCTCGCCGAAATCCCGCGTGATAGCGGTGGTGTTTCGGACATCACCGGTGGTCTACCACGAGTGACCGAGATTTTCGAAGCACGGAAACCGAAAGACCCGGCCATCATCGCGGAAGTCGACGGAGAAGTCGAAATTCTCCCCGAGAAGAAACGCGGTAAGACCACTGTCGTCGTTCGCAGTGAATCCGGAATCGAACGCGAGCACATGATTCCAACCGGAAAGCACTTCCTGGTTCACACCGGGGACATCGTCAAAGCCGGACAGTCGCTGGTCGATGGACCTCTTGTTCCACACGATATCCTGCGTGTTTCTGGTGAAGAAGCGGTCCAGCAGTACCTGCTGCATGAGATCCAACAGGTCTATCAATCGCAGAAAGTTGAGATCAACGATAAGCACTGCGAGATCATCATCGCTCGGATGCTTCGGAAGGTGAAGGTCGAGAATCCGGGTGACACAAGCCTATTGCCCGGTCTGGTGATCGACCGTTTCCAGTTCCGTCATGCGAACCAGGAATTGACCAAATGCATGAAGGTGGCGGACGCTGGCGACAGCGACTACACCGAAGGCATGATCATTCCCAAGGAGTTGTTCGAAGAAACCAACGCCAAGATCGAAGCCGAAGGTGGAACGCCCATGAAGGGCAAGAAGCCAAAGAAGGCGACGGCGAGTACGCAGTTGCTGGGGATCACCAAGGCAGCGGTTCAGTCGAACTCATTTATCTCGGCAGCGTCGTTCCAAGAAACCACGAAAGTGTTGACGGAAGCCGCACTCGCGGGCAAAGTCGACAAGCTGGTCGGCTTGAAGGAAAACGTGATCCTCGGTCACTTGATCCCAGCAGGAACTGGTTTCCGAATCTTCCAGGAATCGGAAGTCAACTACCGACGCGAAGCCTTGGAAGCGATGACGGAATCACCCGCCCAAACCCTTGAGGAATCTTTCCCGTTGTTGGACGCGGGTGACGAGGCTCTTGGACCGGGAACACCGATCGATCAGGAAGCGATGATGTCAGGCGACCCACCTCCACAACCTGAACCGGAAGAGTAATCGCTTCCGCGGTCCATCGGACCACAGGGTCCATCGAAAAGGGCGTACTTCACTTTGTGACGTACGCCCTTTATTCATTGTTTCGCGAGCTTGCCTTCCGGAAATTGCTTGTCAATTCGATTTGCAAATCAAAGGCCGAAGCGTCACTGGCGGTTGATGTATTGGTTCGTGTTGATGCGATCTCCAAATCACAACCCGAAGCGTGAGCAATCCTGAATTCAACGTTAACAAACCGTTAGCGACTAATCTTGGATCGTAAGTCGGCGCCCGTCACGAATCCGAGTGAATTCGTTGTCAGGTACGTGTACGCGCTTGGACGAGGGAAGGTGTATCCAGCCTTGGGCACGTTTTGCAATCGCTGCAAATTGCGTTGCCGGCGCGCGATTCTCGCGAAGTCGCGCCGGTCGGCCAGCCGAGCACGATAGGCCGCATAGGCTGCCGCACGTTCCAGGCTCCGATCCGAAACCACTGG
>JBCBOO010000402.1:0-4192 GCA_039821235.1 Planctomycetota bacterium | reverse complement strand
GAAGCACTATCCGTCCTCCGAAGACGCAGCCGGGTTCTTGGTTTGGTCCCAGAAGGTGACGAAAAAGAGGACCGCGACGCCTGCGGCAAAGATGGCCGGCATCAGCCAAAACTGTTTTCCACTCGCAAGCCAGCCTTCTTTTGTCGATGGGTCCAGGCCGATGGAGTCGCCCCAATAACCGAGGACATAGTTCCCCACCAGCATGCCGGCTCCGTAGGTCAACAGACCAACGAGGGCTTGTGCGCTCGTCCGCGTTTCTGGTGGAGCGACACGGTCGGTGTAGAGCTGCCCCGTGACAAAAAAGAAGTCGTAACAGATTCCGTGAAGCACGATGCCGGCGACAAGCATGATCGAGCTGGAAGGAAACAGCCCAAACAACACGTAACGGATCGCCCAAGCAAGCATGCCGACCAGGAGCATCTTTTTGACACCCAGCCGTAACAGAAAGAACGGCACCAATGCCATGAAGACGATCTCGCTGACCTGACCCAATGCCATGACGCCGCCCGTGCTGTCGCCAAAGGCCATCTGCCCGACGAACTCGCCGGTACGCGCGTAGTAAAACGCCAACGGAATGCAGATTAGGAACGAACAGAGTGCGAAGATAAAGTAAGCCGGTTTTGTGAGCAGGTTCAACGCGTCAAACCCGAGCACTTTGAGCAGGCTGACCGGCTTGCCGCGGCCTTCGGGTGGAGAAGCAGGCAACCAAAAACTAAAGATGCCGAATACCAAGCTGGCGACGGCGGCAATCTTGAATTGAACGTTGGAGCTGCCTCCATTCTCGATGCCGGGAAGAACCGGAAGCGAGAAAATTCCGAAAAACGACTCGGAGATCACCAAGCCGGCTGCGATCCATCCGATCGTGCCCCACAGTCGAACTTTGGGGAACTCCTTTTCAATGTCATCGACATTTTGAAACGTGATCGTGTTCACGAGTGCCAACGTTGGCATGTAGCAAATGAAGAATGCGAGCAGCGCCCAGAAAAGCATCCCCGAGTCGGTGATCGTCGAGACCCACCAAAGGATGCCGGCGCCGATCAAGTGCAGAATCCCATTCAGGTGTTCTTTGTTGATCAGGCGATCACCGAGGTAACCCACGATCAGCGGGGCGAACAGCGCGGCCCAGGTCTGGGTGGCATAGGAGCTCCCGATAATGGAGTTGATTCCTTCTTCGCCTTTGAAGAGTAAAGAAAGGTAAGTGCCCATCGTGACGAAGAAAACGCCCCAAATGAAAAACTCGAGGAACATCATCACCCGGAGCTTGATCGCAACATCGCCCGCCGAGCGTTGGGGCGAGGAATCAGGCGATGTCGTCTCGTTGGGCGGTTGAAACGCGTTCGGGTCGGCTTCGCTCATACCAGGGTTCCTCGGGGTAGTGTGAATGCCTGGGAGTCTAATTCAGCCGTTAATACGGTGGTAGACGGCATCACCGGCTCCTAAGATGGTGACTACACTGATCGAGATTCCTCTTTTTCGATTCCCTCCCCTACTCACAAGACGAAGGAACTGCGATGTCTTCCTCCCCCGGTCTTAATCGCCGTCGTTTCCTCACCACCGCGTCCGCTCTCGGTGCGGCGGGGATGGTCCACTCCTCGGTCAGCCGCGCCTACGCGGCAACGTCTCCACTGGAGAAACCCGTTTTCGCAACCATTGGACTGCGCAACCAAGGTTGGACGATCACCAACAAGTCATTCAAGTTCGCGGATTTTGCCGCACTGGTCGACGTCGATGAAACGGTCCTGGAAAGCAATCGTGCCAAAGCTGAAAAGGCACAGGGATCAAAACCCGACGGCTACAAGGAGTACCAGGAGGTTCTGCAGCGTGACGATATTGATGCCGTCATGATCGCTACCCCCGACCACTGGCACACCAAGATCTGTGTCGAGGCGATGCGGGCTGGGAAAGATGTCTACTGCGAGAAGCCGCTGACGTTGACGATCGACGAAGGCAAGATTATCGAGAAAGTCGTCAAGGAAACCGGACGTGTTTTCCAAGTCGGGACGATGCAACGGAGTGAGTCCGCGCAGCGATTCTTGAAAGCGATCGCGTTGGTCAAGAGTGGTCGTCTGGGCAAGATCACCAAAGTGAAGTGTGGCATCAATGGAATGTCGGGCTCTCCCGTGATTCCCGTCACTGATGTGCCGAAGGGACTGGATTGGGACTTGTGGCTTGGGCCGGCGCCAAAAACCGACTACCGCGCACTGCCAGAAATGCGACAAGGCTACGGCGGAGGTGTTCCGCTTTACAGCAACGGTCACTATTCCTTCCGCAACTGGCATGAGTACAGCGGCGGTAAGCTGACCGACTGGGGGGCTCACCACGTCGACATTGCTTGCTGGGCACTTGGGATGGGTGACACCGGTCCAAGCGAAGTCACGCCGCTGCAGTACGATCTCGCGTGCGAATACAAGGACGGCCATCCCGTGGTCGGCGATCGTTACAACGTCGCAACGAAGTTTAACATTCGTGCCGCCATGCCGGAGGGTGTTGAGATGATCATCACCAGCGAAGGTGACAACGGCATCTTGTTCGAGGGGACGAAGGGACGCATTTTTGTCAATCGTGGCAAGCTGGTCGGCAAGCCCGTCGAAGACCTCGAAAAGAACCCGCTGCCAGAAGGCTCGGTCGAAGAGGTTTACGGCGGTCCCGTCAGTGCAAATCACACCGCGAACTTCATCGAAGGCATGCGATCTCGCAAGCAGCCCATTTCGGACGTGTGGAGCCACAACCGTATGCTGGAAATCTGTCACCTCAGCAACATCGCAATGCGTCTCGATCGCTCGGTGAAATGGGATCCCGTAAAACGCGAGATCATCGGTGACGACGAAGCCAACTCGTTCTTGTCACGGCCCAGCCGCGAAGGATACGAGACAAAGGCTTAGTGTTCGAATGAGCACGTCTGAAACGTAGGATCGGGCCTCCAGCCTGTCCGTGGTCAACTCGCGGACAGGCTTTGATTGAGCCTGCCCATCCTGCAAGATGCTTTTCCTGCGACTCGCTTTCGGGGGGAAAGCTGGCATTCTGCTACTTCGGGGCTAGGCTTTCGAAACTACTCGTCTTTCTTCTTCTTGTGCCTGTCCCAGAGGCTCCACTGCGATGAAGCGTTTTGCATTCGGCTTTGCGTTGATGGTTTCTGCCGTACTTGCCGCTCAGCCACTGTCCGCGGCAATCGTTCACGACGAGCTCGGCGGCGATGGCGCCCTGAGTAACGACAACAACAATCCGACGCCGCTTGACTTCGCCATCGGCGACAACACGGTTCGTGGTGTGGTATTTGATGCTCGCGGAGCAATGAATACCGACGTCTTTACCTTCACGGTTCCCACAGGAGCCGAGTGGGTTTCGATGCGAGTGGACGATTACATCTCAACCGACAACGTCGCGTTCGTTGCACTGAGCGCCGGAACAACGTTTCCCTACAACGTCTTTGAACTCGACGAAGTCCAAAACGGAAACCTCCCGGAGTCTGCGTTCTTGGGCGGCACGACGTTTGGCCCCGGCGACACCGTCGACGGAGATCCGATGGCGGGATTTGACATTCTTGGTCGTGCCGGGCGCGTTTCAGGAAGTCGGTTCTCGGGGCCACTTCCCGCGGGCGACTACACGGTTTACATCCAACAGATCGGCGCATCGACCGAGTACCGAATGACGTTCGGCATCACCGCGATTCCCGAGCCGAGTAGCTTGGGATTCATCGCTTGCCTGGGCGGGTTGATGGTGACTCGCCGCAGAACACGTCGTAGCTAACACGTCGCAACTAACTCGTCGTAACGTACAACGCTGTTGATGTTCGGCTTTTGTTGATGCGAAGTTCAAATCACAACCCGAAGCGTGAGCGAGGGATCGTATCGATTCCTTCCTGACGCTGCGGTTTATGAATTGAATCATGGCACGCTTCGCGCTGTGACATTTACAGCTCGATGAGCCACGGATGAGATTGGCCTCTCGCTCACGGCGACTGCTTGAACTCGAGCGAGGCTCTTGCGGAGGTCGCACGCATCACGGCTGCCGACGCGTCCTCGGCCGTTGCTGTCAGGTGTCCCATCTTTCGTCCCGCTTTGGCGTGGGATTTCCCGTAGAGGTGCAACGACACTCCGTTGTTTCCAAGTACGGTTTCCCATGCGGGCCGACCTGTTTCGGCTGGCCAGAGGTCACCGAGTAGATTGACCATCGCGGCGCCTCCGACGCGGAG
>JBCBOO010000401.1:0-4196 GCA_039821235.1 Planctomycetota bacterium | reverse complement strand
GGACTTCGAAGTCAAATATGTCTTTGGCGTCGACCCGTTGCAGCAGTACATGGTCGAGTTCGATCGGGCTGAAGACCTCGAGGACTGCGAAATCGCAAGGCTGCAGGTGTTGCGGATTTCGTGGGACACCCACAAGAAGGAATGGTTTTACCTTCGACCACCGGACGTCGACGAAAAGCTCGCCGCCGACGACCCGTTGCACTGGACCGGAATTGCCCAGCGATGGCAAACGATGTGCGCGGATTGCCACTCGACGGATCTGAAACGCAATTTTGATCCAAAGTCGGCGACGTACCGAACGACTTTCTCGGAAATCGATGTCAGCTGTGAAGCCTGCCACGGTCCGGCGTCCTTGCATGTTGAGCTCGCGGAATCCAAGTCCCTGTTCTGGGATCGTCGTTACGGCTTCGGGCTGAATCGCTTGAAGGGCGATGATCCCGAACCACAATTGCAAACTTGTGCCCCCTGTCACAGCCGTCGCGGTGTGCTCGAGGAAGGTTTCACCGGTGGCGATGAATACTGCGAGCATTTTCGTTTGGAAACACTCGACGAGATGACGTATCACGGCGACGGTCAAATCAAAGACGAAGTCTACGTGTATGGGTCGTTTGTCCAGAGCAAGATGTATCACAAGGGTATTCGGTGTACCGATTGTCATGATCCGCACACACTCAAGATGAAGCACCCCGGTAACGAGACTTGTACGTCTTGCCACCAGCATGCGGCCGGCAAGTACGACGTGCCTTCGCACCATCATCACGAGCCCGGGACACCCGGAGCCATGTGCGTCAATTGCCACATGCCCGAAACCACTTACATGGACGTCGACCCGCGGCGCGACCACTCGTTGCGCGTCCCACGTCCGGACCTGTCTGTGCAATTGGGCACTCCCAACGCTTGCACGGGATGTCACTTGGAAGATCGCCTCCCACAGATGACGCAAACATCGCGCGACAAATTCGGCGGCAAGGAATACTTGCAGTGGTTGTTGGCGGCGGACGCAAACCCATCCGAAGAGGTCACAACCGACCAACGTAAGCTTCGTGATCTCATTGTCGAAACGGACCTGTGGTGCGACGAAGCGTGCGAAAAGTGGTACGGCGAGGACCGTTACCGAGACTTCCACTTCAGCCAAGCACTCGTGCCACTTCGCCGTGGTGACGCGAATGCGGCGAAAGAAGCCGCAAAGCTGATCGAAGAGGACGAAGTGAAGGTCCCCGCGATCGCCAAGGCAACGCTTCTCCAGGAACTCGCACGCCAGGGCTATCGCGGGCTGGCCAGCGTTGCCAAGAAAGCCGCTGATGTCGAGACGCAACATGAAATGGTCCGTTCCTCAGCGGCCTCGGTCTTGTCCGTGGTCACACCTTCCATTGCGACGCGCGAGTTGGTTCGTTTGTTAGACGATCCCTCGCGGGTGGTCAGGACTTCGGCGGCACGGTCGATCGTTCAGTCACAAGCACTCGAGCAGCTCAGCAACCGTGACCGAAACAAGCTCGATTCGGTGGTCGATGAAGTCTACGAAGAACTGATGGTCGCATCCGATCGAGCCGGTGCCCACGTCGGTTGGGCACAGTTCTGCGATCGACTGGGACGTGTCGGCGACGCGATCGAATCCTATCAGACGGCGATTCGAGTCGAACCGAAATCCACCGGTTCGCGTTCCGAACTGGCGAGCCTGTACGAGCGTTATGCTTCCCGTGTTGATCCGCAAAAAGGTCAGCAGATGTTGCAGCAAGCAAAGCTGCTTCGGAAACAGGAATTGCCGTTGCTTGCGCGGGACGCCAAGCTTGCACCCAAGATCGGCGCCCTTCAATACCAATACGGTCTGGCGCTTTATCTGCAGAATCAATTCGAAGCTGCGGAGAAGCAACTGGAGTTGGCGGTCGAGTTGGAGCCTGAGAATGAGCAGTTTGCACTCGCGCTGCGGTTGTTGCGTGAAAAGCTGGACTCCGGGCAATAGTACAGCGAGACGCAGCGCTGTTCGTCGTCTCGTCCATACCGCCTGCATCGTCGGGAGCCCACCGTGAAGAATCTATTGGAATCGATTCGAAAGAAATGGAACGACTGGTGCGGTGATCGCGAGATGGAAGTCGCGATTCGAAAGCATCTGACCCAGAACGGGTACTACGGCGGATCGGTCAAACTGACCAACGTTCGCTTGGTAGCGGTGCAGCGTCCGGGTTGGTTGCAGGTGTTTCGTTTCGAAGCGGTCGCGCAAGTCCAGGTCGAAGAAACCGATGGTCCTGATCCGGAGCCCGTTTACGAGAATCTTTACGGGCTCGTGCGGGACGACATTCGCCATAAAGTTCTAAGCGTCAGGGTTTTCGACAAACCATCCGAACGACGCGAGTTGTTTCTCCGCTGGAGTGACGGATTGATCCAATTGCGCGGGGCACAGGGGTTGGGCGTCACGCAGTGATCGTCGGTAAACGCCAGGCGACCGAGCGAGTTTGCGGGATGCATCGAGCAGCCGTGCAGGCACTTCGTCTTGAACGGAGCGTTCGGTGTTCCTGGGGTCCCTTGTCAAACGGTTGCGAAGCCGATATTTTTCGGACTCTGCGGCAGTGATTTCTCTCACCGTCGTACGAAGCGGATGTGGCGGAACTGGCAGACGCGCTAGATTCAGGTTCTAGTCCTCGATAAGAGGGTGGAGGTTCAAATCCTCTCATCCGCACTGCAAACTCGCGGGGTTTCTCAAATCCCGTCTACTGAATCGAAGGCCTACTGTTGGGCGGGTGGTGGCAAATTGGTGGCACCGAGCGCAGCGGCCGGGAAGAGGGTCCGTCCTCGAGCAGCTCAGCATAAACACGATGAAGACGAATGTGAACCACCTCACTCGCCTCCTCGGTGGCTAACGCTTCCTCGCCGCTCTTACAGTTGCTGTGCCCGACTCTTGCGCGACGTCAATATGCCCGCCACGCCAAAGTCTCTTCGGCCAGACGTCTCTCACGCGTCGTCTTAGGTCCCGCGAACGGCTAGGCCGACATCGGTATTTCTCACGTTGGCCTGCAACCAATAAGCACGAGCGGTAATTAGGTGTAGTAAAATCCCGAACGGGGGGCCTAGAAAAAGAGGAATGACATTTATCGGAAAGTCTGTCAATTTTTCTGCGCCATAAATGGCAGCAGACGCCGGCGCTAAAATCAGGTCTCCTATCCCGATCGCAGTCCAAATTATAAATATCAGATGTGAAAACCGGGCGCCACGATGGACCATCAAAGCCGTTGGGATTGCCAGTACTCCAGTTAAGACGTCACCCCATCCCGCATTGAGCGCAAAGCCACGGCTTAGCATTCCGCAATAGTAGTAGCAGTAAATGAAAATAAATCCGGCAATGCGATAAACCGATAATGAAATCAGTTTGTGAACCGGAATCTCGCGCAGTACGTTACTTCCGGTTGTGGAAAACATAAACCAAACTCCGATGAACCAGGGCACAACGAGCATTGGAATAAGGTTCTGAAACGAAAGGCCGATTGAAAGAGCGAAGATCACCGCCAGTATCGCCCAGCCCCACAAGACAATTGAAATGACGCTTGCTGTTCGGCGCTCAACTCGTGGTTGAGAACTAACTGAATTGCGAACAAGTTTTGTCAATGCAAAAAGTACAATTCCGCCAAAACCGAATACCGCAAGATAAACGAGAAGATTGTCAAGTGTAGTCATTCGAGATTGGCCTTTCCTGTGCCAATAATTTCCAGAGCTTTACCCAAAATTTTATCTTCCCCAGCTCGAATTGATTGAATGCTCGGCCGCACAATCACTTCTGGTTCCACACCGCTACCGACAAAGTCACTGCCGTCAGGGTACTGATCTCGCTTCGTAACAATTCGTGCCAAGCCACCACCAGGTAGTCTGAAATACAGCGGTTGACCTGTACTTCCGCCAGTTGGTTCTCCGACAATCTTGCCGATCTTCATCAACTTGAATGGCACAAGGAAGTCTTCCGCCGCAGAGTATGTTTCGGGGCCAACCAAAACGACTACGGGCCCTTCAAAATTCCTTGCGTCTGAAGCGTCTACGTTCCAGTCGTCCGCAATATACGGCCTTGATGGCAGATTTCTGGCTCTCCGAAAGGCACTGTACTGCGGGATTTTGCTTTTAAATACCGTAAGCTTTGGAGAGTCTGTTAACATCGCAAGGATGCCGAAACCAACACCGCTATTACCTCCCGAATTTTTTCGCAGATCAATAAT
>JBCBOO010000400.1:0-4225 GCA_039821235.1 Planctomycetota bacterium | reverse complement strand
TTGGGTTCCGGGGCAATTTGCGGGAGAACTCGAATTTGCGAGCGGCGCGACCGCGGGGTTTTTCTGCTCCTTCCAGTCTGCCAATCAACAGACCGCGTTGATTTCCGGAGACGGCGGATACCTCTCCGTCGATGACTTTGTCCTGCCCCTTTACGATTCGCAAACCAACTGGCAATTGCACCGACACGACTTGCAGATCAACCAAGGTACATGGAACTTTCGCCGTCGCTCGCAAGCATTCGCTTGTGACGAATACCACAGCGGCGAACCGTCCGCGCAGGAAGTCCAGATGATTCGAAATTTTGTACAAGCGTCTCGTGGGGAGTCACCCGATTGGCGATTTTCGGATCGTGGTTTGCAAACCCAAAAAGTTCTGGACACGCTTCGACAAAGTGATGCGAGCGGTGGTTGGGTTGACTTCAATTCGTAACGGTGGATCGATTCCTGACCAAACGTCTCACCCGGATTCCCTGACGTGCGAGATCGCCGGGAGTTCATCCTTTGCGGCGTCGCGTCTCGCGTGAACCGCCGCCGAGTTTTTGCATCGACGTGTTCGTCTTCCCCCATCCAACGTCGCGGCTCCCTTCCTCTCCTCCCTTACCCACAGTGCTTTTCCTATGACGATCGCAACCTTTCTTTTCTTTACGGCGTTGGTGGCCGTGGCCACTTGGTGGATTACACGCGGCAGCGGACAGGAAACAGACGAAGGTTACTTTCTCGCGGGTCGTTCCTTGACGGGGATCTTCATCGCCGGCTCATTGTTGCTGACGAACCTTTCGACGGAACAGTTGATCGGCCTCAATGGTGATGCGTTCAAGGAAGGCCTTTCCGTGATGGCTTGGGAGGTCGTCGCAGGGATTTCACTTGTGGCGCTTGCGCTTTACTTCTTGCCTCGCTATTTGAAATCCGGCATCGCAACGATCCCACAGTTTTTTGAGGAACGATACGGTCGCGGCGTCGCTGCCATCACGACGATGGTTTTTGTCATTGCCTACTCACTGATTCTGTTGCCTCTCGTGTTGTATCTCGGAGCAACCGGCTTGTCAGGCATGCTGAACCTCGAGGAGCGGTTGGGACTGTCCGAGTCGGCAACGGTCTGGGCGGTCATCCTGTTCATCGCAGTGGTTGGAGGTGGCTATGCGATTTGGGGTGGACTGAAAGCGGTCGCCGTTTCCGACACGTTCAATGGAGCGGGGTTGCTGGTCGGTGGCTTGCTCATCACTTACTTCACCCTGAGCACCATCGCGGGGGACGATAGCTGGTACAGCGCTTTCTCGAAGATCTCCGAACACGACCCCGATGCCTTTCAGTCCCTTGGGACGATGGACGAGGTCGTTTCATGGCCGACACTTTTCACGGGAGTGCTATTGCTGAATTTCTTCTATTGGTCGACCAACCAGCAGATCATTCAGCGAACGTTTGGCGCCAAGAATCTTGCAGAAGGCCAGAAAGGCGTTCTGCTCGCCGCGTTTTTTAAAATTTGCGCTCCATTGATCCTCGTCCTACCAGGAATTGCGGCCGCCTATCTTGTCGCCAATGATGCCGAGTTTGCACAGCGAGTTGGCGGAGAGGGCAAACGTGCTTACGGGGCACTGGTCGTCACGGTGCTGCCTGAATCTCTGGTCGGCTTCTTTGCCGCCGTGATGGTGGGTTCGATTTTGTCGACGTTTAATTCTGTCCTCAACAGTAGTGCCACTCTGTTCTCACTCGACATCTACAAGAAGTTCTTGAATAAGGATGCGAGTACGAAACAGTTGGTCGTCGCCGGACAAATTTGCGGTTTGGTCGTCGCGGTCACAGCCGTCGTTGCCGCTCCCAATATCTTCGCAGGCAAAGAGCAGATCTTCGGGTTCTTTCAAAATCTCAACGGCGTGTACTTCATTCCTATCCTGGCGATCATGATCGTCGGTTTGGTCAACCGCAGTGTGGATGGGACGTCGGCATTGATCACGTTGGTCGTCGGTCTCGCCGCGATGAGCGTGGGCACGTTTCTGAGCGGCAAAACGGATACAGAAAATGGCTGGGTGATCGATACGTTCACTTCCGGGTTCCACTTCATGGGAGCGGTTTTCGTCGGGTTGATCATCCTCCAACTCGCTCTCGGTGCTTGTGGGATGAAACGCAGTGAGCCCTTTGTTCGCCGGGATGTGGGTGCCGTCGACCTGACGCCTTGGAAGGCGGCGCCGTGGGTCGGCGGTTTGTTGGTCGCGTTTGCCTTGGCCGTTTACCTTGTTTTCGCGTTTTAAAAGGCCGGCGCCACTTCGCCGATCGAGGATACTTTGGCGCAGTCGGAATCGGGGCAAACCGATATAGTTTCGGGTCTCCGAACCACTCCACCGGTAACTTCGATGACTGCCTCAACCGACTTTCGCCCGATCCAGTATCGCGGCACCGCGATGCTCGCAACGTTCCTGTTCGCCGCGTTCCTGCTCTTGAGCACTCAGGGTTGCAGTCCAAAGGAATCGGAGAAAACACCCGAAGAGAAGGAGACCTTCGCCTCCCTCGCAGATGATTCGGCGACGGATACGGAAATCAGCCCGAGTTTCAATGATTCCGCGACGGACAGGTTGTCTGATGCGATGGATCGTGCGATGGGCTCGTCCGACCGACCGTCAAACCCCAATCGACCGTCGGGTGATGGCATCATCGATCTGCTCGAGGCACAGCCAGAGACACAGCCAGAGACACCGCCGGAATCGGCGCCCCAGTTGAAGAGCGATCTGACGGCGGAGCAGCTGAAAACGTTGCTCGAAGAGTCTGACAAGGAAATGCAGATGGCTTTCAACAACCAGGCGAGGTTGGAGAATCCGCAAGAAACACTCAAAGACATCGCGCGGGCCAAACTGGACGCCTCCATTCGTCTGCAAGGACTCGCCGGAGCGACCGAGGATGACATTGCAGAGGGGCTGCGTGGGCAGCTCCAAGCCCTGTCTCACCTGAGCATGATGGGGGATGTCTCATCGATGAAGGCACTGGAGTCGTTGGCCCGAGACAACCTTCAGGCAAGCGATCCCACCGTCGCAGGCGACAGCCGAATTGTCTTGATCGGACTGGCCATGGATCGTTACCGAACGGGTGACCCATCGGCCGCCGCTGAGATCGTTTCGTTAATCGAAGGCATGCAATCGAATCCGGAATCCGACGTTCCCGCCGTGTTGGTGATGGCCGAGGCGCGGCAGTTCCTCGCTAACTATGGATTGAACGAACAGTCGGCGCGCGTGCGTGAAAAGATTCTCTCACTCTATAAAGATTCCAGCAATCAAATGATTGCCAAGATCGCCGCCGATGCGGCGGGAACCGCGAAGTTTGACCGCGCGAACCGATTGCTCAAAGAGATCGTCGAGCGGGAAGACGTCGTGTTGGAACGATGGACGGAAGTCGTCACAGAGATGCTCGATCAGTCCCCCGAAATCAACACCGCACAGTTTCTTTGTCGTGCCGCGCTGCAACTGGAGGCTGCCGGACGTAATGCCTTCGTGGACGAGACATACCGATTGCTTGATGCGACTTTCCAAGACGAGATTTCCGCCGCGGCTTCCGAAGTCCGAACGGCACAGGAAGCGATGAGGGCCAGAAAGGTCGTTATCGGGACCAAGTTTGATCACTCGTTGCTGCCGACCGTCGACGGACGCCGAATTGACTCGAGCCAGTTCGAGGGACGCGTCGTGCTCATGCCGTTTTGGGCCATCACTTTTCCCGAGTCACTGCAAATCATCCAACAAATTCAGGCGATCGAAAATGCCTTTCCAGAGGACATTGCGATCGTGGGATTGAATTTGGATGCAGAGAAAGCACCGTTGGAAGACTTCCTGGCACAGAATTCAATGGGCTTTCCCAGCTATCGCAGTATCTCGAACGTGGCGACAGGGGCAAACCCGGTTGCCGCAAGATTCGGGACGGTGTCGTTACCGTTTGTCGCGATTCTGGATCGAGAAGGTTACGTGGCCGCACTCGATTTCACAGGTCAAAATCTCGAAGCCAAGGTGAAGGCGTTGATCGATCGCGATGTCGATTGATGCTCGACGGTGAACCTCGACGACTCAGTCGCCACCACCCCAGTCATCTCCGCCACCCCAGTCATCGCTGTCAAACCAGCCCGAGTCGCCGTCACCGAAACTTCCTCCCATCGCAATGGCTCCAAAACTAATTGCAACGACGAGCACGATCAGGAACCCTACAAAGAGCTGGTTTTCGGCGATCCATGAAAGCTGGTTCGGTGACATCT